>DATIBX010000706.1:0-13992 GCA_035457105.1 Pyrinomonadaceae bacterium | reverse complement strand
CCCAGGCAAACACGGTCATTCAACATCCAACGCTTGGCAGGTTCATAATTTTTGATCCAACCGACAGCCAAACCATACTTGGGGATCTACCATTTGTGCTGCAGGGTAGCCTTGCCCTGCTTGATTCGAAGGACAGCAAAGAGCTGGTGCGTATGCCGGTAATGCCTCCGGATATGAATCAGCTTGAGCGGACTGCCACGGTTGAATTGCAAACAAACGGCTCGATCTCCGGAAAAATTCATCAGCGCGCTTCCGGGCAGATCGCTGCAACAATGCGAAAAGAGTTCCGTGGCCTGACGCGACCGCAATACAACAGCACCATTGAACGATGGGTTGCCTACGGAATTCCAGCAGCGCGTCTCAGCACCATTGATCCGGAAGACAGTGTTACTGATGGGCGCTTCTCGTTGGACGTCGAGTTCAGTGCACCTGCTTATGCTCAATCAATGCAGGATCACCTGCTAGTATTCAAACCGGCTATTGTTTCACGTCGCGAAGGACTCACACTTACCGCCTCTGAGCGTAAACATCCGGTTGTACTTCAAGCCAATTCGTACGCCGAAACGACAAGGATTCAGCTCCCAACCGGGTTTGCAGTTGATGAAGTACCGGACGCTGTCAAAATTGAAACGAGCTTTGGCTCCTATGTGACAAGTTATGAAGTGAAAAACAACGAGCTCTTATTTAAACGGCAACTGCTGCAACGCGCTACAACGGTTTCTGTTGCGCAATACGACCAGGTTAAAAAGTTTTTTGAAAGCATTCGCGCCGCCGAACAAGCGCCGGTCGTGTTGGCTCGCAAATAGCTACCCACCAATAAGACGCGCAATTGCGAAAGCCGCTCCGGCGGCCACGCTTCCAATCAACGCAGTTTGCAGCGCACTTCTTAATGGTCTCGTCCCCGTAAAGCGTCCTTTCACAAAACCAAATATCAGCAGCGCTATTAACGTGAGCGCAACCGATAAGAGCACCGCGCTACTCGCGCTTTTCAAGATGATATAAGGTGACAACGGAATTAGACCACCCGCAATGTAAGCTCCGGCGATCGTGATCGCGCTGGTCAACGCTCGGCGCGGGTCCGGTTTTTCCAACCCAAGCTCAAAACGCATCATAAAGTCGATCCAGTTCTTCGGCTGCCGTTTGAGCGCTTGCACTATGGGCCAGGTTTCATCTTCGGTTAGACCATATTGTTGGAAAACTTCGGCTACTTCTCGCATCTCTTCGTGAGGAATTTCAGCGACTTCCTTTTTCTCTCTTTCACGTTCCTTCGCATAATGCTCTGCGTCGCTCTTGGCCGCCATGTAACCACCAAGTCCCATGGCAATTGAACCAGCGGCAATTTCAGCAAGACCGGCGGTGACAATAATTCCGGTTGCCTGAATAGCACCGGTTAGACCAGCAGCCAGTGCAAACGGGACAGTGAGACCGTCGGCCATTCCGATAACGATATCTCTTACTACTTCGCTCGCAGTAAAATGCCGTTCTATATGGGGAGTTTGAGGCATCCGTTCTCCTTACCGACTGGTTTTCAAAATTTATCCAAGAGCATCAAAACGCCAATCGCCACGAAGGCAATGGCCGCCACCCGTTTCACCCAAATGAGCGGGATGTAATCACCGACAACACTTCCCACCAACACTCCGAGTGCTGAAACAGCTGCGAGCGCACATGTCGCACCAATGAAGACGGCCCATGGTCGCTTTGTCTGCGCCGCCATGGTCATCGCTGCAAGCTGAGTCTTGTCTCCCATTTCAGCGAGAAAAATGATTCCGAAAGTAGTCAGCAGAACGCGCAGATCCATGTGTACTCCTGTGTTAATGAATTGAAGATGTGATCGCGGCCGCTAGGTTCCGGCCACGATACCTACCAGGCAGCGCAATACTCCGGCGCCAAGAATGACCCAAAACGGGTTGAGTCTAAATTTCCACATTACAAATGCGGCCAGTCCAAAAATACTTAGACCTATCCACGTGTGAATTCCCGCTCGCCCAACGCTCCAGGCGGCAGCAACAAGCAATCCGACAACAGCTGGAGTCACTCCTCGCAAGAACGATTGGACTTGCCGATTGGAACGGAAACGTCTTAGCGAAGAACCGGCTGCGATGGTCATCAAGAATGCCGGTAGAAAAACTGCAATGGTAGCAACCAAAGCTCCTAAAGTGCCCGCCACTCGATAGCCGATGAACGTTGCCGTAATCAAAACTGGACCAGGAGTCATCTGCCCTAGAGCAGTCGCGTCCGCAAACTCTTGTTGAGTCAGCCAATGATTGCTTCGGACGACTTCCGATTCAATCAGCGGGATCATCACAAAGCCGCCCCCGAAAGTGACCGCACCCATCCGAAGAAATACAGAAGCAAGTGCAAGCAACAGTGCTAGCTTTGCAAATACCGGCATTGCGACCAGTAGAATCGACGACGATCTAAGAGTCGTGCGACCTGGGTCTTCACCTTCAGCTACAGCTTCGGAGTTAGCTTCATTTTGTTTCCGCACACGTTCGTCGGCGAGCGCTCGGGTGAGATAGCCACCAACGAAATTCTTCTGCTCTAGTTCAGCCAGCTTTGCACGTCTTAACAAAGCCAACCGGCTGATGCGACGCCATTTGTGCCATCGCTTTTCTCCGAACGAATCTACATAGATACCAATCAGACCCGCTGTCAGCACGACTTCAATAATCGTTGCTCCGAAAACGATCACCGCGATTGAAGATAGACCGGCAACATACCATTGCCAGGGCCGGTTGAGGGTGCTTCGTCCGATGCGCCACGCAGATACCAAAACCACGGCCACTACGGCAGCGTTTAGACCGTGGAACAAACGATCTGTATCAGGAAATGCACGTAGGTGCCGGTAAAGAATTGCGAGGATGATCATCATAATCATCGATGGCAGGATGAAACCGATCAGAGCGACCGCGGCTCCGTGCCAACCTCGGAGTCTAAAGCCGATATAAGTTGCCGCATTCCCGGCACTGGTTCCGGGCAGGCTCTGCGCGAGTGCAAAAGTTTCAGCAAACTCATGATCGGTGAACCAGCGCCGTTGTTTAACTACTAACGAGCGAATCTCAGCGATGACCGCAAGTCCACCGCCAAAACCAATGAGTCCGACTTTTAGAAAGGAAAGAAAAATGCCCCCGAGGGTTGGCAACTGTGAGATGCGCTTGAGGCGTTTAGTGCCGTAACGAACTCTGGTTCCTACTTTTCTACTTCGTTCCCTCGCATTGGCAAATACGTCCATGGCTACAACAGTGTTGAGTTCTTAAGCTTGTATTTCACATCAAATGTACATGCCTCGGTTGAGCCGGTCAAAACGAGCCTGATTCGCAGCTCCATTCTCGGATTAACACACGCTGGCGGTGGACCAGCGCTTGATATTCTGGGTACCACTGTAGAATCTCGTTTGGAATGTGAGGGGGCGGCCACGGAGTGCCGCCCCTACTTCATGTCGGTAATTAGAACGGCGTCGCGGAGGAGGATGCCGCGGGTGCAGGCCAACATCTTGCCGTCGCGAGAGTAGGCAAAACTAGTCATCAGACTGTCTTTGAAATCAGTAAGCTGTTTAGGTGGGCCACCGCTCAACGTCTGGCTCCAGATGTTGCTCGTATTGTAGGTATTGATTGTGTAAAAAACTGACTGGCTATCTGCGCTCCACTGAATCAGAGTCAACACTGTCCCACTCGGAGAAAGCTGAAACTCAATAGGCTTGCTTCCATCGTTACTCTCAAACGGCGTTATCACAAGTCTGTTTGGAGGCGCAAAAGAATCGGCTGACGAAGGATAAGTAAAGGCGAGCCACTTTCCGTCCGGGGAAACAACAGCCAGGGTTGCGACGTGATTGCTCACCGGCGTCGCAGTTCCGCCATCGATCGAGACTTTAAAAGTGCTTGGCTTGAAGTTATCGACGCTTGTGTAAATTATCCATTTTCCATCAGGAGTGAATGACGGGTAGGTGTCTGAGAGTCCGTTCGTTAACTGAATAGGATTGCTGCCGTCGATATTAATTCGCCACAGGTTCCTCCGTGTTGCTTTAGTGGAAACAAAAACGATGTAGCGCCCGTCGGGAGATACTGTTGGAGTCAGATTAGACGCGCCATTCGAGGTCAATTGCTTGCGGTTCTTGCCGTCCGGCTCAGTCAACCAGATGTCCGCATTTCCCGCTTCATTTGAAACAAAAGCAATCTGCCCGTTGGGCGTCCAGGAGACGTTATTGCCAGCCGAGGCGTAGAAGCCAATATTGCCGGTTGAAAGGCTAACCGCGTCCGCTGCACGGTTGCCCGGTACTAACCATAGATTGATCAATCCCGCCGCCTGAACAGTAGTCATCTTTTCGCCGTCAGCTGTTAGCCCGATAGCACGATATGCGCTTAGATCATTTGTTATCCTGCGTCTCTCGCCGCTCGGATAGCTAACGATCCAATGTTGGGACACACCCGGATTGTCGCCCGCAACCACCAGTAATCCGGTCATGTCTGGCAGCCACCAAACGCGCGCTGAAAACGGCCAATCTTCCTTCGAGGCAAAGGCTTCCTTACCATCCGAAACTGAAAACGCCACAACTCTGCATGACCCACCAACTGTCGATACGGTCGCGGCAATTAGCTTTCCGTCAGCTGACCACGATGGTCCAGTAAAGAACAGCGGTGAGAAGCGTTCCGGGTTTTTCTTAACCACCAATGTTTGTTCTGCACCGCCATCTACATTTTTGATCACCAGGGCAGTTTCGTTTTGCGTTGGATAATTGCCCCGGATCAGGACAAAACGCTTTCCGTCTGGCGCAAAGCTAATTGGACCATCAAGACTTTCCCCGAGCTTCACTGGCACCCCGCCAAAGACGGGAATGCGATACAACGTGCCGCTATCGAGATTTGTTTTCAGGACGTAGTACAGATCATTGCCGTCAGGCGAGAACGTTATGCCGAAATAACCGACGGCAGCAGGCTCAACGATTTGTTTGTCATTAGCAGTGCTGACCTGACGAATCCAAAGACTTTGATTACTGCGACTGCTCAAAACATAAACAATATATTTGCCGTCTGGCGAAATCGTGGCGTCGATAACGTTTCCGGAACTCGTCAGCCGCGTGAGCTTGATGTTCCAAAAGTGTTCCGCCGGGCGTGCTCTATTAAAATACTTATAGAGTCCAAAACCGGCGAGACCTACGATCAGAGCCAGCGCCGCAAGAAAAACTCCTGTTCCCAACTTGTGCTGCTTGATCTCAAGACTGAGCGATTCCGTAATCAGGTTAATCGCGCTGCGACCTTCAGTGTCATGAACCAATACTTCGCTTGCAGTTGCGGAACCCCGTGCCGGGTGAACTGCTGAATCGCCAAGCTGATCCGGTACCGAAGAAGTCTCCAGCTTGGATTGAAAGTCGAGTTCTTGCTTAAGCGCTCGCAGGTCCAGCAACAGATCCTTCACTACCTGGTAACGCTCTTCTCGGTCCTTTCGCAGCGACTTTGTGACGATACGATTCAATTCAGGCGGCACTCTCGAATCGAGTTGCAACAACGTCGGCGGCTCAGTTTTTAAGATTGAAGCTAACGTGTCGCTAGGCGTTTCTCCGTCAAATGGTTTACGACGCCCAACCATCTCATAGATAACGGTCCCCAAACTGAAAATATCCGATCGCTCGTCGACTGAAACTCCGCGCGCTTGTTCAGGAGACATGTAACCCGCGGTCCCAATCACAATTCCCGACCCGGTTCTCACCTGCATTGTCGGAGCTTCGAGCGCGACCGCTTGAGAAACATCCTCATTCAATTTGGCGAGTCCGAAATCCAGCACCTTGATGTAACCATCCGGACGCAGCATTACATTTTCAGGTTTGATATCACGATGGATGATTCCCGCTTTATGAGCCGCAGACAGCGCATCTGCAATTTGTGATGCGATAGCGATTGCCTCCGCGAGGCGAAGTGGAGTTCTAGCCAAACGCTGACGTAGCGTCTCGCCTTCAACAAATTCCGTGACTATCATGTGAGTCGCATCAGTTTGGAGGATCTCGTAGATAGTAATAATGTTTGGATGGTTGAGCGCCGACGCAGCTCTTGCTTCTTGTTCGAAGCGTCTCAGGCGGTCGTTATCTCTGGTGAACGATGAAGGCAACACCTTTAGCGCGACTTTTCTATTCAGCCGCTTGTCCTGGGCCAGGTAAACCTCACCCATTCCGCCGCGGCTGATAAACTTGAGGATCTCGTATGATTGAATGCGCTGCCCCGCCTTTAATTCAGATCGTTCATCAACCAGAGATTTGGCAGCCAATTGATAGGCAGGTTCGTCGATAAAATCTCCGGATCTTTCGTGCGAAGCGATTAACGATTCAACCTCGCCGCGGAGCTCGACGTCGTTGGAGCAAGCCTGGGCCAGAAACAGTCCTCTTTCCTCGTGCGAGTACTTGATCGCCGAGTTGAAAATTTCCTTCACTTGTTCCCATCGTTCGGGAGTCATACGTCGAATCTTATTGAATTTAAACAAATCATCCGAATCGCAGCTACACCACTGTTGGCCTGGCTGGAGCGATGAGTTACGGTACCGCGAGCGAAGCGACCGAATGGTACAGTCAATTTAGGTCTAAATCCTGCTGAGGCTTCGATACGTGTCCCATCCGGTCCCTTCGCTCGCGGTACCGTATCGGTTTCCGACTCGGGCGCAGGCAAAACAGGGCTTCGTTTATAACGCGAAAATTCCCGTCAGACTCCCTCAAATTTATTCGAGTCTTCTGCGCAGCCAGGCCCGGGCCAGTTTCCAGTCTCTTTCAACTGTGGCATGGGAAATCCTCAAAACTTCCGCAGTTTCCTCGATCGAAAGTCCACCAAAGAACTTTAATTCCACAATTTTCTCCTGCTGCGGATCCATTTGCGAAAGCTCCTCGAGGGCTTCATTTAGGGCCAGAAAGTCGATTCCGGGTGCGTCAACAAACGCTTCGGCGCTGGTGATGGACAGTCGCTGCTGCCCTACTCCACCGCGTTTTGCAGCCTGCTTCTGGCGAGCATGGTCCACCAGTATTCGACGCATCAATTGGGCCGAGATGCCGAAGAATTGAGCTCGATTTTCCCACCTTGCATTCTTCTGGTCCACCAAACGCAGGTAAGCCTCATTAACGAGTGCCGTGGGTTGGAGTGTATGGCCCGGCCGTTCGCGACGAAGGTAATTTGTAGCCAGGCGGCGAAGTTCGCTGTAGACGAGTGGCATCAGCCGCTCGAGCGCTTCCTTATCGCCTTTGCTCCAGTCGACAAGGAGTTGAGTGACACCTTCATTCTGCACGAGGAACTCCGCCTGAAACTATTATAGTTCGCACCGGAGATTCTACCAGAGGATGGAGATCACGGATCAGCAGGATAGTTATGAGTTGAGATTTGAGAATTCTTATCTCGGCGTTAGGGCCCCGGATTTTTTGGATCGGAAGATTTGATAATTGTGAATTGAGAATCGTTATTTGATCGCTTAGTTGCGCGTACCATCCGGTCGCTTCGCTCTCGGTACCGTACCAGTGTCCCATTCACGCCAGTAAATAACAATTCCTAATTCTCAATTCATAATTATCACTTATTCCGTTCCTATTTCAGATCGGCGAGCCAGATATTTCCGGTTAGTTCCGTGTATTCGTAAACGATTTGGTCACCTCGGGGAGACCAGGTTGGGTAGCGAACAAATGAATTTGGTTTGGTGTAATTCGTCACCTGCTTCTGCGCCCTCGTGGAAACAGAAATCCACCAGATATTCCACACGCCATCTCGCAAGGCTGCGAAAGCGATCTTGTCACCATCAGGCGACCAACTGCCGGTCCAACTCTGACCCCTCTCTGAATTTAACTGCACCGGAGTTCCACCTTCCGACGGAACAATTGCGACGTAAGTGTCATCGTTGCGTTTTAGCTCGCCTGCCAGCCATTTGCCATCCGGAGACCAAGCGGGAAAACCGAATAACTGCTTATCAAACGTCAATTGCTTTTCCGTTCCATTCTCAACTGAATAGGACCAGAGATTTACGCTCCCCTCACTGTAGGCATTAAACGCAATTTTTTTCCCATCCGGCGACAGCCTGCAAAAAGGCAGATACCGCTCCAATTTTGTCAGTGTCTTTTGCATCCGCGTGTCGACCGCTGTCGTCGTCAAGTAGTTTTCATGATCCTGAAAAGAAATACTTAAAAGCTGATTGCCATCCGGTGTCCACCCAACAATCGTGCTCGGTTTTGTGGTCACCTGGAAGCGTTCGTTACCGTCGTAACCAACCGTCCAGACGCTCCCGGCAAAACCTGCGATCCAAACTGTATAGGCCACCTTACTGCCATCATTTGAAAAAATCGGATTCGTCTTTCTCGCGCTGGTGTCTTCAACGAAAGGCGCCGGCTGTCCGGTACGCTCTGCGGAACTCTTCGAGACAGGTACGGACCAGAGGTTACCTTTTTGCCGGACGACACTGCTCACGACTCTTTTACCATCTGCTGAAAAACTGAGATGACGAACCTGGGCCATTGCAGGGTTTGCGATCGGCTCGGGCTCCCCCGACGGTTTACCATCGACAGAGAGCGGGATTTGCCAAATACCACCGGAGACAGCCAGCAGAAATTTTCCATCCGGAGCGTAAACCGGATCAAAAAACTCTCGTTCGTCTGACGTTAATCTCTTAAGGTCGGTGCCGGTTGCGTTCACTGTCCACAACGTCGAACTGGAAATGGAGTTCGCGACAAACGCGATGTTTCTTCCGTTGGGTGCCCAGACGGGCGAACCGTGACCGCCCACCGGATTGCCTGGTTTGGTGAGTTGATGCGCGTCACCTCCCTGAGCAGAAACCGTCCAAATCGTTGACGAAGGTGCGGCTGCCGAAGTTGTGCTGATATCGCTGAGGCCATCCGATTGAAACACAATTCGTGAGCTGTCGGGAGACCATGATGGCCGCGAACCAAAATCAATTATTTGCCGTGGGCTGCCTCCACTGGCAGGAATTACCCAGACGCCTCCACGGCTTTGTGAATAGTAAGCAATCCATTTTCCGTCCGGCGACCAACTTGGCTCAAGATTTTGTTGTCCATCTGAAGTGAGCTGGTTCTCTTTCGCACCTGGTATTGGCGCCCGAACGTAAATCTCAAACTCACCGTTGTGATCAGAACTATACGCAACCAAATTTCCATCAGGCGACAAGGCCGGAAACAGATCGAGACCTGTCCAGGTAGTTATCTGCGCACTACGAAGTACAATCGGCTTAGTCTTGCCGGAAGCCCGGTTCTCGGGTCTTCTGCCTCTCAATAGAACAAGGCCCACGACAAAGACAATAGCCAAGCCGGCAAAAATTATAAGAGGCACAGTGATCCGAAGGGCGCTGCGAATTGGTTTGGAATTCGCCGCCGGGGGTGTTTCCCTCCGCTTTCCTTCGGGAAGTAATTCTTCGGCGCGCCGTGGCGTAAATTCGCGGACAGCTACCGGCGCAATAAAGCGATAGCCTCGCCGCGTGATTGTTTCGATATAGCGAGGGGCTTCAGCGTTATCGCCGATCGCATGACGCACCTCTTTAATCGATCTACTTAAAGCGTTATCACTTACAAACTTTTCTTTCCAGACGGTTTCAATCAACTCAGACTTTTCAACTACGCGTCCCTGGTTCTCGATAAGAAACACTAGAACGTCAAAGGCCCTCGGTGTAATCACAGCGGGTTGGCCGGCTTTCTCGATTCGAAAATTAGCCAGATCCACAATTACGTCATCGAATACGAATTGTTGAAGGGAAGACGGAGTTGATGTCAGCGTACTCATGATTCCAAACCCTGCTACAGATAGATGCTCAGATGCTATGTACGTTTAACCGGAGTACTTCGGACCAGACAAAAAAGTTAGCGATCCTAAGAACATAACACCGCCAGTCATACAACCACACGTCAAATTAAGGTCAGAGAAGGAATTGATGGAATGGTCACCGTTAAGTCACTCGACGATCAGGGAACCGTCATTACAACTCGTTCCCTCAGGGCCTATAGTTCCGGGGCTCGACAAATTAGTCGTCCTGATGGCGAAAAAAGTTGAGGGAGTTTGGCGGGGAGCTCCGCGTTAGTAAGTGAGAGACGAAAATAGACAGTCCACTCTCAAAAATCGGACAAAAGCCAATAACTTGGCCACGAACTCGGTTCCCGGTGAAGAGAGGAATGAAAAGGAGTAGAGAAATGAAAAAGCAAGCCCTGACAGCAATAGCGGTCACGATTCTTCTGACTTTGGTTGCAGCGGTAAAGACCAGCGCACAATCAGTCAATCAGCGGCTCGTGGCGGACATTCCGTTCTCTTTCACAGTAGCGAACGAAACGTTGCCAGCTGGTACTTACACAGTGACGGTAGTTAATCCCGCTTCCGATCAAAAGGTGATCAGAATTAGCAGTATTGACGGCAAACGCAACGCAATGGTGCGGATGATGCCCGTTGTTGCAGCGGAAAAGGCAGATAGTCACCTGGTATTTCGACGTTATGGCGAACATCACTTCCTGGCCCAAGCCTGGACCAGCGGCGACGTTTATGGAATGGAAGCTAGAAAGACGAAGACTGAGCGGTCAATCGGAAAGGACCTGGCGAGCAACGGCCAACAAATTGAAACGCTGGCACTCAAGCGACGATAGTAGAGAGTGTGGCGAATAAAGGTGTCAGCGAGCAGATAGTTGGGGAACTCCCTGCGAGCTGAACGTAAGCGACGGCCCGAAGTCCACTGGACTTTGGGCTGTTTGCTGTCAGAGGTTGGAACATTTGATAATGATAATTTGATATTTGAGAGTTTTTATTTGGGACCGTCGGGATGGTGATTCATTGATCAGTGTTCGTTCGTGGATTCAAATTTAGATGCAACACCAAGTCCGGAGCGCTGAAAGCGCGGAAGAAGGTAGCCAAGGGGTGAAGCGCAGCGGAACCCCTGGATCAGTGGTTCAACGAGTCGGAGCCCTGAAAGGGCGGCAGAGTTTCGACTGTACTAAGGTGCATCCTGTCGCGCTTTCAGCGCTCGGTAAAAACTCGCTCCTTTACCAGGGGCTCCGCTTCGCTTCACCCCTGGCTACCTTCTTCCGCGCTTTCAGCCCTCCGGACCTGGTGTTGCATCTAAATTGAATCCACGAATGAACACTGATCAATGAATCACCGACCGATGGAGGCACCGCCAGAACCACCGCAAATAAAAATTCCCAAATATCAAATCATCATTATCAAATACTCTGACCCCCACCCTCTTCACGAATCCCCAGTTCTAGCTTAGACTCCATCGCGCTCTCCTACCTTAAATCGACCTCCCTGGATCGAATGAGCACAATCCCCGAACAAACATCACTCCGCACTGAAGCAATCGCAGGCATCACAACCTTCTTCACAATGGCTTATATCGTCATTGTTAATCCTTCAATCCTTTCAACACAGGGGACAGGAATGGCTTTCAGCGGAGTATTGACCGCCACGGTCCTGGTCTGTTTCCTCATGACACTCTTTATGGGTGTCTACGCGAAACTCCCTTTTGCCGTTGCTCCAGGAATGGGACTCAATGCCTTTTTCACTTTCACAATCATCTTGACCCAGCGCGTCTGGTGGCAAGTTGCGCTCGGCATCATCTTCTGGGCAGGTGTGTTGTTTCTCATTATTTCAGCAACTCCAATACGCGAAACGATTGCTAAGGCTATACCGAACGAACTGAGAATCGGCACTGCAGCGGGAATAGGAATTTTTCTGACGTTCATTGGCTTAAAGAATGCCGGTTTCATTGCTTCTGATCCCGTTACCTTTGTAAAACTCGGAGCACTCGATCTGAAATCCGTACTGACAGTAGCCGGTTTTGTGCTGACTATCATTTTGATGATCAGGAAAAACGTGTTTGCATTTTTATCAGGCATTTTTCTAGTGACTGTGATCGCATGGCTAGTGGGGTTTGTAAAAGCTCCGGACCATCTTCTCAGTGCACCGGATTTTCATACTGTCTTCCTCAAGCTCGACATCCTCGGTGCCTTAAAACTCTCCCTCTTGCCAGCGATAATCGCAGTACTGTTCACGGACTTATTCGATTCGATCTCCACTTTCATCGGCGTCGCACATGCCGCCAATCTGCTTGATGAGAATGGAAATCCGCGCAATTTACGGCAGGCTCTGATTGTTGACTCGGTGGCAACCCTCGGGGCAGGAGTGGTGGGGACTTCTTCCGGAACGGCTTACATCGAGAGTATTGCGGGAATAAACGTGGGTGGACGCACCGGAATGACGTCAGTTTTCACAGCACTTTGCTTCCTACCCTGTCTTTTTCTGGCTCCGCTCGCGGGCATGGTGCCCCCTTACGCGACTTCGCCGGTCTTAATACTAGTAGGTGCGTCGATGTTTAAGAGCGTCGGTCAGATTAGATTTGAACGAATAGAAGAGAGTCTTCCCGCATTTTTGACTATAATCCTGATCCCCCTGACCGTTTCGATTACCCAGGGTATTCTCTGGGGTTTCATTTCTCATGTTGGCCTTTATCTTCTTGTCGGTAGGCGAAAAGATATTCACCCGGTAATGTTTATACTCGCAGCAATCTCGATCGGTCTTTTGTTACTCGAGAACATTAAATTGTCTTGAGTCAGTCTGCAGTTGTCCTGAATCACAATCTTTGTCGTTTTAGAAATAGAGGTACCCGATGCAAGTTGCAACCCAGTCCCTGAATCTGTCTTCACTGTTGTTGGTTTGTCTACTCTATTCTTCACAGTCAGTTTTTGGTCAGGCATCCCCAACTCCCACGCCGGACGATCGTGGTCTCGGTATACAAAGCAATACCGCTACCAGCTCAACTTCAGGTAATCAACAAGGTCGCGAAGCTAAGCCGGAATTGGTTCTACAAACTGGCTATAACAATCTGTTCGGCGCGACCAAAATGCTTTTCAGTCCTGATGGGCGTCTGCTTGCCACTGGTACTTATCGCAGCAACACAATCAAGCTTTGGGAGACAGCGACTGGCCGAAAATTACGCGAACTCTCAACCGGAACACAAAGCACCTCAAGCCTTGCGCCCTCGGTTGCCTTCAGTCGAGACAATCGTTTGATCGCAGTGGCAGCAGGAGACAATGTGATCAAGGTTTGGGAAGTGAGCAGTGGTCGCGAGTTGCAATCACTGGCTGGACCACAAGGCTCAATCATGTCTGCGTTTGGGATCTATTTTTTGGCGTTCACTCCTGACAATCGGATTGTCAGCGTCAGTGATGCTATTCGCGTTTGGGACCCGAACACCGGCAAAGAGATTCGTACAATCGACTCGGGCTCTGACCTTTCCGGACTGAGTGCTACAGGAAGCGGGCTGGCTTTGACTCCGGATGGTAACCAATTGGCTCTGATTGATGGGGGAATTGAACCGCGTGTTAAGTTAATGGATCTCAACACCGGTCGGGAAGCCAAACAATACAAACTCCCGGACAAACAGATCGACGCTCTTCACGTAGCATTCACGCCCGATGGACACACTGTTGCGGCGGGTGTGGACGATAAGCACTTAAAGTTTTGGGATCTAACCTCTAAAGGCGACCGTGATCTTGGACCAGTCACAAAGGACTTTCCTCAAATTGAGTTCAGTCATGACGGAAAACTGCTGGCTCTCTCTGAAAATTACACGGTCAAGATCTGGGACGTCAGCACGCAATCGCTTATTTCCACGATAAAAGTACCAAATAGCGGTGCGTTTGGTGCTCAAGGCGCAGACTCCTATGTAGCTTTTAATGACGATGGGAAGAACGTTGTTACGGGTGGTTTTGATACTCCAACTGTTATCTGGGAAACGTCATCCGGCAAACAACTTTCGAAGTTATCCGGCCGAACAAACCTGGCTTACGAAGTCGCTTTCAGTGCTGACGGCAATCAGCTTTCGTCAGGCGGCAAGACTCGCTGGGATCTGAGAACTGGTCGCGGACTAAAAGTCGGCACGTTTGCTGATAATTTCTGGCGAAGTGTCCAAAGTCCAGATGGAAAATTAATCGCAGTAACGAAGGGCAATAGCGCCGACATCGAAATATTTGATGCGGCAAGCGGT
>DATIBX010000705.1:0-5474 GCA_035457105.1 Pyrinomonadaceae bacterium | reverse complement strand
AGCCTGGCTCGTGGGACATCGCCATAGATACTGCTCGCCAGCTGCAGGCGATTAAAAAGGAATATCCGCGACTGGACGTTCAAACTTGCACTTGTTTCATGAACTCCAATCAGAACAGCATTTTCGAGTGGTACGATTTTCTCAAGTACGATCTCAAACCTGACAAGGTGAATTTCAACTACATTCGTCCACCATCAGCCGACCCTCATGAACTGGAGATCGATCATTCCCGGTACGCCAAACTGGCGCAGATGATCCAGGACGATTCAAGAAATGCAGCAATTAAGAACAATTACGGTGGTAAGGCTGGATTTTTCAAAGCGGCCATCGACATTTACATGCATGGATTGATCGCGAGAACGCACGAAACGCAGACGGCCCAGATGAAGTGTTACGCAGGTACAGCCGGTGGCGTGATCTACGACGAAGGAACAGTATCTTCTTGTGAGAATCTCGCCCCGATTGGCAACTTGCGAGACTTTGACTGGAACTTTCAAAAGTTGTGGTTGTCGCCGGCAATGAAAGAACGGCGGCAAAAAGCTGCTGACGGCTGTTTCTGTACGCATGAATCGAACAGCTACTATCCTTCTCTTCCATTCAACCCCGGTCACTTGATCCAGATCAAGAAGTTGGAACGCGAGATGAAAAAGGCTCGAAAATCGATCGACAAGTCGACGCCCGCACCAGACGGAGTACACGTTCAGGAGTTCTAATCCTCTAACCATAAAAAGTCGCAGAGTTTGGGAGATTGATCGCTAACCGTGACTACACCTTCGCAGCGTATACCAAAAATTCTCATCATCTCGTCTGACACGGGCGGCGGGCATCGCTCTGCGGCTGCGGCCATCGTAGCCGGCGTGCAAAAGTTTCTTGAGGGTGAATCGTATGCGGTGCGAGTGGTCAAAGCGATTGAAGAGTCGCATCACCTAACTGCCAAACTCGTTCGCCTCTACAATTGGATTCTACGTAATCGTCAACACTGGATGAAGTACTTCTACTGGTGCGTCAATCACATCCGACCAGAAAGAAGAGAGTTTTTTCATAAGCGCTGCATTGGTTATGTGGCCGAATTGTTTGAACGCTGGTGTCCCCATGTTGTTGTCAGCGTTCATCCGTTAACCCAGCACCTCTTTGCTCGAGTATTGAAAGAGCTGAACCTTGCCGAACGTGTGCCGCTCGTCTCAGTAGTGACTGATCCTTGTTACGGATTTTGGAAGGGATGGGCCTGCGATGCGGT
The DNA here is from genome assembly GCA_035457105.1 of Pyrinomonadaceae bacterium. GTDB lineage: Bacteria > Acidobacteriota > Blastocatellia > Pyrinomonadales > Pyrinomonadaceae > PSRF01. The sequence continues at coordinate 4,237 of DATIBX010000705.1, read as the reverse complement.
GACACTTTATCTCGTGGCGAGCAATGAGGCGCGGCAGCAACTAATCGATTATGGAGTCGATCCGGCTCGCATCAAGATTTCTGGAATGCCCGTTCATCCTAAATTCGCCTATCCTGGTGAAGAAGCAGCGCAGGCGGCGCGACGTGCATTGGGCTTGGATCCTGAAAAATTCACAGTATTTGTCAACGCTGGTTGGGCCGGAGGCGGCAATATTCCGCAGATTTTCCGCGAATTAATCCGTGGTGAACTCCCAGTTCAGGCAATCTTTCTGGCCGGTAAGAATGAGGATCTGCGCGTTGCCGCCGAGTCTTTGGCGCTCGATGCTCCTTTCCCGATCAAAGTAATCGGATATTCCGACGAGATCGAGAAGTTGATGAGCGCTGCAAATGTGATGGTTTCAAAGCTTGGCGGACTGACAACCTTTGAAGCTTTGGCGTGCAGAGTTCCCATCATCGGCGACATGATTACGGATCCAATGCCCCAGGAAGCCGGTACTGCGAATCTCATTGTGGAACGGGGCGCAGGTGTAATGTTGAAGCACTGCAGCGATGTGGTACCGGTGATCCGACGGATGATTGAAGACGAAGTTCACTATTCACGGCTCCGGAACGCGACCGCTAACCTCGCATTGCCAAACGCTACCAGACAGATTGTCGAAGAAATCGCCGCTTTAATTCCGCAGCCCGAGCAACCCGTCCTGAGCGAGGTTATTTCAGCTTAGTTAAGGGATTTGTAGGCCTCATTTGACTTATAGGCTCTATACTCTTAACCACGTCTGTTTGACTGCCAGAGTTTTTCAGGATTTAATCTCCCGGCACCGACTACTTCCCAGGTAACAGCAAATGTTCAGGGTGCAGGCTTTGCATCTTGTAAGCACCTAACGCTTGCGCTTCTACGCATGGGTCCCGAGGAGAATCAAAGTTAAGTGAGTTTGCTACTTGAAGGTAAACGAGCGTTTATTACAGGCGGTACTCGCGGCATTGGCGCCGCCCTTTGCGACATTTTTGCTCGTGAAGGAGCTGACGTTGGGTTTAGTTACAATTCACGGGACGATCTGGCAAGTGAAATGAGCCAGAAGATTGAAGCTCAAGGACGTCGTTCTTTCTTCGCAAAGATCTCGGTCACCGACCGCATTGGCATGAAAAAACTTACGCGCGAGCTGGTTGAAAAATGGGGCGGGATCGACATTCTTGTAAACAACGCCGCAATCAACCGCGGCGACAACTTCGCTACCACTACCGACCGCGCCTGGGACGATGTGATTCATACCAACGTCGACAGTCTGTTTGCCGTGACTAAGCCAATTTACAAACAGATGATCCGGCAGCGGAAGGGAACTATTCTCAACATCACCTCGATTGGAGCGATGAGAGCGCTGCCTACCTCCGTGCACTACGCAACTTCGAAAGCCGCGATGATTGGCTTTACCAAGTGTCTGTCTCGAGAGGCGGGAACATTTGGCGTCAGGGTTAATGCAATAGCGGCCGGAATTTTTGATACAGACTTGGCCCAAGCTTTACCCGACCGTCTGTTGCAGATGCATGATTTTTGGACTTCTGCCGGAAGATTAGGGCGACCAGAGGAGCTCGCGGAATATGCTGCGTTTATGGTGAGCGAGAGGAATAGTTTTATGAACGGCGAAGTCGTGATTGTGGATGGTGGGGCGATTACGTAGGGAAGGTTCCGGTTAAGAATAGTTTTGAGAAGATTTGAGAGGGGGCGGCCACGGAGTGCCGCCCCTACTTCGTTTCGAGCTCTTTGATTCGTTTTTCGAGGTCGCGGACGGTGCGAGCCATATCTCCCAGGCGGCGATATGCGGCGGTAGCGCGCAGCCAGTCGCGATTGTCAAACGCGGGAATTCCAGAGATTACCTTGCCCGGCGGAATATCATGACTGGTGGCACTCTTCGCAGTGAGTACTACGTCGTCACCAATGGTTAGATGACCGGCAACTCCTGCCTGTCCGGCGAGAATTACACGATTCCCAATGTGCGAGCTGCCTGCGAGTCCCACTTGCGCACAAAGCAGGCTGTCTTCACCAATCGTGCAGGAGTGGCCGATCTGGACCAGGTTATCCAGTTTTGAGCCTCTGCCGATGCGGCTCTCTCCAACAGACGCACGATCAATTGTTGTCGCAGCCCCAATCTCAACGTCATCTTCAATCACGACTCGTCCGGCCTGAGGAATCTTCAGCCAACGTCGTTCTTCGTCCTTCGCATATCCAAAGCCATCACAACCAATGACCGAATTGTTGTGAATGATGACTCGTTCACCGATCACCGTTCGCTCACGAATGGCGACTCCCGAGTGAATGATCGAGCCGCGACCGATTTGGACCTCATCATAAATTGTCGCATTTGGATGAATAACGACATCTTCGTCAATTTGGACATTCTTTCCGATAACGACGCATGGTCCAATCGCCACATTATTTGCGACTCGAGCCGATGAGTGAATCACGGCGGAAGGATCGATAAAAGGTTCAACGACCGGTTCGGGATAAAAAATGCGCAGGGCTCGCGTGTAGGCGAGGTAGGGATCCTTAACACGCAGGATTGATATCTGCCTCTCGGTTTGCACGTCCGGTCCAAGATAGATTGCCGTTGCCTGCGTTGTGTTGACTCGGGGTGTGTAGCGAGGATTGGCAAGAAAAGTTACGTGACCGTCTCGTGCCTCATCAAGACCAGCCGCTCCGATGATCTCAATCTCGTTCGATTCCGCTTCAACCTGAGCCCCAGTCAGGCTCGCCAGTTCAGAAAGTTTCATGCTCAAAGTTTATCAGAACATACGTTGTAGGGGCGGCACTCCGTGGCCGCCCCATGTGTTGGTTTGGAAGCCATATTGCGAAGTAGGGCGGCGACGGATGCCGCACGTGTTAGTTTGGAAGCCATATTAAGAAGTAGGGCGGCCACGGAGTGCCGCACGTGTTAGTTTGGAAGCCATATAAGAAGTGGGGCGGCCACGGAGTGCCGCCCCTACATCATGGAGATGGGGTCAATCTCGAGATTGATGGATCTGAGGTTTACACCATCCTTGACCAACTGCTTCACACTCGCGTCCATGACTTCCCGAAGTTTCCGGCGTGTACGCGACTTTAGCAGTAACTGAAAACGATGCTCACCCTTTAATCTTGCCAGGGGCGCAGGCGCTGGTCCAAGCACACGCAACTGTCGTTCGTTATTCGCTCGATCAAATGCCCGGCGAACCGTTTGCGCGTCTTCTCGCACACGGTTCAGATCCGGTCCATGGACCAGAATACTGGCCAGCGCTACAAATGGCGGATACGAATGGTTCTGACGATATCTAATTTCTTCCTTATAGAACCCTTCGTAGTCCTGGGCGCAAGCATGTCGCAAGGCGTAATGGTACGGATGGTAGGTTTGAATCAGAACACGACCGGGAAGATCGCCCCGGCCCGCTCGACCTGCGACCTGGGTTATCAACTGAAACGTTCGTTCCGCCGCTCTAAAATCTGCAAGAGCCAGGCCGGCATCAACCGATACAACACCCACCAGCGTCACGTTGGGAAAATCATGGCCCTTGGCGAGCATTTGTGTTCCCACGAGCGTGTCGATACGACCTTCGCTGAAAGCTTGTAAGGATTTCTCAAACCGTCGACGCTGTGAGGTAGTATCACGATCGATACGAGCTATTTTCAATTCCGGTACCAGCTGCTGCAGTATCTCTTCGATCTGTTCGGTACCTTCTCCAACGAAATGAATATATTTTTTCCCGCATTGGGGACAAGCAGATGGTACCGACTGGCGGTGGTTGCAATAGTGACAGACGATCACTCGTTCGCTGCGATGATAAGTCAGAGTGACATCACAATTTGGGCATTGGACCGTTTCGCCGCAGGATCTACAGAGGATGAAACTGGAATAGCCGCGGCGATTCAATAGAATAATCGACTGTTCGCCTCTCTTGTGTGTCTCGCGGACAGCGTCAATGAGCGGTGCAGAGAAGACCGTTGGTTTTCCAAGTTCGGCAAATACCTCCCTCATATCGATCAGGCTAGCCTGGGCCATTGGTCTGGCACCAATACGCTCAGGAAGACTCAGGTACGTGTACTTGCCGTTGCTCGCATTGTAGTAGCTTTCGAGTGATGGAGTTGCTGAACCTAAAACAACTACGGCTGATGCCTTTTGTGCGCGAACAATTGCCGTATCACGTCCACTGTAATACGGCGACTCTTGTTGCCTGTATGTAGACTCGTGTTCCTCGTCAACTACGATGAG
>DATIBX010000704.1:0-5328 GCA_035457105.1 Pyrinomonadaceae bacterium | reverse complement strand
GGTAAGGCGCCGCACGGATCCCAAAAGTTGACAGAGCAGAACGTTGTAATCGAAGGCGGTCGGCGCATTCGCAACATCAAAGTGTTGCGCGCGGTGACTCAACCTTCGGGCGATCCAGAGTTTGACGACACGCTTGAGGTGGTCGTCGATCGGGCGGGCGACTTTTCTACCTATACTCTGCGGATCGTCGCTCGCGATTCACACGGGCGTGCAAAATCCCATCCTCTGTTCGACCCGCGGTACGATGCTGTTGAATTTAATTTCAAAGTCGATTGTCCGAGCGATCTTGATTGTGCCACGCAGCCTCGATGTCCGCCGAAGCAGCGTACAGAACCAGAGATCAATTATCTTGCCAAAGACTACGCGACTTTTCGGCAATTAATTCTTGACCGGCTCGCCCTGTTGATGCCCGACTGGCAAGAGCGCCACGTTCCTGATATCGGGATCGCTCTGGTCGAATTGTTTGCCTACACCGGCGATTATCTCAGTTATCACCAGGACGCGGTCGCAACCGAGGCTTACCTAAACACTGCTCGGCAGCGCATTTCGGTGCGACGTCACGCGCGGCTCGTGGATTACCAACTGCACGAAGGATCGAACGCGCGCACCTGGGTGACCATTCAGATTGAAGGTGAGCCGTTCGACTTAATCCCGCACCAGTATTACTTCATCACACAACCGAAAGATGCTTCGTCCCTTGGTGTCGCGCTTACCCAGGTCGAACTCCAAAGTCTTCGGAGTGGTGGCTACGAAGTGTTCGAGCCGATGGCTGAGCAAACAATTACGCTGTATCAATCCCACTACGAAATGCACTTCTACACCTGGGGCGACGAAGAATGTTGTTTGGATCGGGGCGCAACTTCGGCCTCATTAGTAGGCGAGTTGGTGAAAGATGCGGAAGAGCCACCAACGACTCCTGGCGAACACGAACAGCAGGGTGAACCGAATGCATACGATCAAACAGAACCAGACCAAAACGAGGACGAACTCCACAAGCTGCATTTAAAGCCCGGCGACGTTTTGATCTTCGAAGAAGTCAAGGGTCCAAAGACAACCAATTTTTCAGACGCGGATCACAAGCGGCGGCACGCTGTTCGACTGACTCGCGTCGAGGCGTCGACGGATCCGCTCAACGGAGAGTCGCTCGTTGAGATTGAGTGGGCAAGGGAAGACGCGCTTCCTTTTCCGCTTTGCTTATCAGTCGTTGGACCAGCGCCCGAGTGCAAAATCATTACTAATGTTAGCGTGGCGCGCGGAAACGTCATTCTGGTGGATCACGGGCAGACTGTTTATGAAGAGATGGATCCGGTGCCCGTTAAGGAAACAATCGAGCTCTGTGAGTGCGAAGAAATGCCTTCGGAGATAGAGATATTGGCCGGTCCTTTCGTGCCGCAATTGAAACAGGCACCGTTGACGTTTGCAGAGTCGCTCGCACCGAATACACCGGCTGTTCGCGCCTTGATTCAGGACGCTAGAAAAGCTTTGCCACAAGTGCGATTAACGAGCGATCCCGCACCTGGTGGTGAACCGCTCTGGCTGCCGCAGACCGATCTTCTTGGCAGCGCTTATGGTGATCAGCATTTCGTCGCCGAGGTGGATAGCCGCAGTCGCGTGCATTTGCGATTCGGCAATGGCGAACTCGGTCGCCAGCCCGCGCCTAATATGAAATTCAAAGCGGTCTATCGCACCGGTAGCGGCCAAGTGGGGAACGTCGGGGCGGGCGCGGTGTCGCACATCGTGTTTCGTGAAACGAAAGTAAGTGACTTGTTTCTTTCCGTGCGGAATCCATTTCCCGCATCGGGCGGTACCGATCCTGAGCCGATCGCCGAAGCAAAGCTGTTTGCACCCGATGCATTTCGACATGACTTGCAGCGCGCGATCATAGCTGATGACTACCGCGCGCTGGTTGAGCGTGACTTTGCCGGCCGCGTACAACGCGCCGCGGCAACGCTCCGTTGGAACGGAGGGCGTTACGAAGCACTGGTTGCAGTCGACGAGTTTGGGAAAGAGCAAGCTGATCCTTCGCTGCTGGAGGCCATTCATCGGCGACTGCTTCGTTATCGCAGAATTGGACACGATGTTCGTGTCAAGTCCGCCCAACTGGTACCGCTACTTATTGAAATGAATGTATGTGTCGACCCGCACTACTTGCGCGGACACGTCAAAGGCCAGTTGCTGGACTTGTTCAGCAACCGATTGTTAGCTGATGGCCGCAAAGGGTTCTTTCACCCCGACAACTTAAGTTTCGGCGAGGGGATTTTTCTAAGTCGCCTGGTTGCAACTGCCCAAGCGGTAGCGGGAGTCGAGAACGTGGAAGTCACGCGACTGGAGCGCATGGGTGAAGGGCCACATGACGAAATCACATTTGGCGTGCTTCCACTAGGACCGCTCGAGATCGCTCAGGTCGACAACGATCCCAGCTTACCTGAAAACGGTAGCTTCACTTTGAAGATGGGAGGCGGTAGATGATCCAACATTTGCAGTGTGGATGTGGATCCAGCAAAGCGCCTTGTGGCTGTTGTGAGGGTATCGAAGCAACGACTCCGACACTGGTGGCGAACCGACCAGGACTCCCTGCGCTCCTCTATCGGGTCGGGACTCACTCTACCTTTCTGGAAACGATGTTAGCGCGGCTCTCAACCTTATGTCTCGGGAGTGATGAAGAATGCCGCTCAGACGATGGGTTGCGACCGCTGAGGAAACTTACTAGCCGTGATACGGGCGATCCTTCCATCGCGTTACTCGATGCGTGGGCCACGATCGCCGATGTGTTGACGTTCTATCAGGAGCGGATCGCAAATGAAGGCTACCTGCGCACTGCAACCGAGCGGAGATCTCTGATTGAACTAGGTCGCCTGGTCGGATACAGGTTGCGTCCCGGCGTCGCAGCGAGTGTCTACCTGGCGCTTACGATTGAAAACGATGAAAAGGTGGCGATTGAGCCTTACGAGGTTCGCGCGCAGAGCGTACCAGGCCCCGGCGAGTTGCCGCAGAGTTTTGAGAACATCGAAAAGATCGAAGCCCGTGGTCGCTGGAACAAACTAGGACCGCGACTCACCCAACCGCAAAGTCAAAAATCTCTGATAAGCACAAAGAATGGCGATGTAGCCAAACTTTACGTAAAGGGCATCACGAGCGGACTCAATCAAGGAGACCCGTTGCTGGTGACCAGCAATCCCTCCCCATTTTTACTTCGCGTAATCGAAGTCAATGTTGATGCTGCGGCTGATCGAACAAAGGTGTTGGTTGAGTCTTGGGTTGCTACTGACATCGGTTTAGATGCTGATAGACAAGCGTTGAGGATCGTCATCGATGGGTTCGACAACCCCGGCTTCGCCAAGACGTCGCTGACTAAATTAAGTGAGCAATTGGTTGCGGGAGAAACCAATGCTGCATTGGCCGACTTCATCGAGCGCACAACGCTGCCGAGTATCGCCCGCATCGCAGCGCGACGGAACATAGGGCCCGCTTTTAGAAATCGCCTGGGCGGACTATCCGAAGAATTAGCAAGAACGGTTGAACCTCTTCGAGCCAGCACCATGAATGCGCCGGCTGCAGCGCACTTGGAAGCGTCCGGAATAGCAGGCCGTCCTCTGACTACTTCGGTGGCCGCACCGAAAGAAGGCGTGGAGCTGAGGTCGATTGTGAATGGGCTCACCAAGCCCGGATCAGTGCCGCCCGCGAATTCATTGCGATTCGGACGCACGCTCGACGAGGCGTTCACGCCGCATTCGGATCTCGGAGTTCAGGCTCTTGGCGTTTTTCAACCGCCATTGCTTAATTCGCTGCCGACTGCGCTTGGCAATACTGCAGTAACAAGTCCAGCCCCTTTTGGAGTTTATGCTTTTAGAGTTAAGGCCTCGCCCTTTGGCCACAGCGCACCGCAGCGGGCACGCATCACCGAGTTCGATAGAACCCATACCGAGCCCAAACATACCGATGTTGATTTCTTCGAGTGGACCGCCGCCAATGTAAAGGACGCTGAGGAGTTTTTCCCCGGTCCCCCCGGAGACCAGGAAACGTCGCTGTGCAATGTGATCTATTTGGATGGCAGTTACGAAAAGATCGTACCCGAGAGCTGGATTGTTGTTGACACTGGCGCAATTGAGACGAAAAGGAGTGTTGAGCTTCAAACAGTAGAAAAGAACACACCGTTGTTATTTGGCCAGGCACTAAAGGCTGAGGCGAATATCTCACGCGCGGCGTACGGAGTAAGCGGAAAGTCGACACGTATTGAAATCGCCGTGGCTAGCCGCAAGCCCAACGAAGCCGCGTGGATGAAGTTCGTTCCGAGAGATACGTCCGAAGTAAATGAGCTACCCGATGATTTCCAGATGATTCGGCGCACCGTGGTCTACGCGCAGGCCGAGCAACTGACCCTCACCGAAGAGCCCATCGAAGAAGCTATTTGTACTCCAGATAAGAATGAAGCATGGATTGTGCTTGACGGCGTTTACAGCGAGTTAAAGTCAGGCCGCTGGGTAATTGTCGAAGGAGAGCGATCTGACTTGGTAGATGGTCTCGGCCATCGTATTACTGGTGTACAAAGTTCTGAGCTAGCAATGGTGGCTGAGGTGGTCCATGACTTCGATACCATCCCGGGCGACACCACTCACACGCGCATTAGGTTTGAAAAACGTCTCGAATATTGCTACGTGCGGGACAAGGTCACTATCTATGCCAACGTTGTTAAGGCGACGCACGGAGAGACTCGGAATGAGGTCCTGGGTAGCGGCGATGGCAGCAAATCGCTCCAGGAATTCGCACTCAAGCAACCGCCGCTAACATACGTATCCGCTACCACCCCCGCTGGTGTCGAAAGCACACTCAAAATTTTTGTCAACGATGTTGAGTGGCATGAGACGGAATCGATCTTCAGCCTGGGAGCGAACGCGCGCCGATTCGTTACGACCCGCAGCGACGCGGAGGTGACGACGGCAATCTTTGGGAACGGAAAGCAAGGCGCCCGGTTGCCTACTGGAGCCGAAAATGTTCGCGCGCGATATCGTCAGGGAATTGGTAAAGCCGCTAACGTCGCTGAAGGAAAGATAACGCTGCTTGCTGCACGGCCACTTAGCGTAAAGGGAGTGATTAACCCGCGGCGAGCTAGCGGTGGTGCCGATCCGGAGAGTCGCGAACAAGCACGCGAGAACACACCACTTGCGGTGCATGCACTGGACCGTCTGGTTTCCACCCAAGACTACTCCGACTTTGCTCGCACTTTTGGTGGCGTGGGTAAAGCGTTTTCAGTACGACTCTCCGATGGCATACGGGAGCTCGTGCACGTGACCATTGCCGGCGTGGACGATGCTCCGATTGAGGAAGACT
>DATIBX010000703.1:0-3528 GCA_035457105.1 Pyrinomonadaceae bacterium | reverse complement strand
TATGAAGAAACTCGCTGCCTGCTTTTTGCTGATTGCAACTAGCATTGTTGCCCACGCGCAAGAAATTGCTGTGCCCGCTGAGAAACGGGTTGGACTTTCGGAGGCGGCAATTGCTCTAGATTCGAGTGGAGCTTCCGCGCTGGAAGCAACCCTGAAAACGACCAGCCTTAACGGCACGCCAGACTCGCCCGTCATGAACGTTCGGTATCTGATTCGCAATTCAAGTAATGCGGCCCTGGGATTTGCTTCAGGAGTTGTGACGTTCTATGACTCGGCAGGTGTTCGTTGCGGTGAGGGAATTTTCAAAACTGAGGCTCTGGCGATGAACGAGTCCGTGGAAACTGATAGTCCGGGTTTACGCCTTGCTTGCACTCCTGCGAGTTGGCGAATTGTGGCTACGAATTTGGTGCCTCGCGTTCTACCGGGTGTGACCGGGATGTTGTTGACCAAGCCCTTAACGAATCTAGTAATCAATATTGACGGTGACTCTCATCCGATTCAGCTCGACAAGCCGATGACTATCAAACTTGGAGATAAGCAGCGCACGATTGTAGTAAGAGAAGCTCCATAGTGTGTTGGACCGAGCCTTGACCCTCGCAAACTACAGTTCTAGCATCTGATGACCGAGGTCACAAACGAACTGAAATCGGGAGGTTACGCGAATGGCTGACAAATCAGGTAAGTGTGCGCATCCGGCTTGTGATTGTGCTCCAGAAGCCGACAGCAAATACTGCAGCGAGTATTGTGAGGAAGCTGAAAAAAGCGGAGTTGTTGAGATTGGCTGTGGCTGTGGACATGGGCCCTGCCAGTCCTAATTTTTTTGAATTCCCATTTCGGACTAACAAAATGCGATTCTGCCCTTGCGGTATGAGTGTGAACAAATCTCTCAAAAGGCTACTGGATGAAGACTATCGCGCTGCTTGTCGTTTCAAATCTTTTCATGACCGTGGCCTGGTATGGCCACCTGAAACATCGGAATGCACCACTAATTTTTGCAATCATATCTAGTTGGTTAATCGCATTTTTTGAGTATCTTTTTCAGGTGCCGGCAAATCGTTTAGGCTACGGTCGATTCACTTTAACGCAGTTGAAGGTGATGCAGGAATGCATCACCTTAATAATGTTCACGTTATTTGCCGTCGTTGCTTTTAAGGAGTCGATCAAGTGGAATAATCTGGTGTCGTACCTCTTTATTGTGGGTGCAGTCTATTTTGCGTTTCGTTGAGAGTAAATTAGGTTAGAGCTTCGAACAGGGGTCCGAGCTCGGACTAATCTTGGCGAACTGATTTTAAATCACTTGCTAGCAAATGCTTGAAACGCTAATCGAATTACAACGGTTGAAGCGACTAGATCGCACGGGTTGGATTCTGCGAGGTCTACCGAATGGGACGGAGTCTGTTGCGAGTCATTCGTTTGGTGTTGCAGTGACGGCTATGTTTATCGCAGATCGGGTGAACCATTCAGGAGTACAGGTTGATCTTGAAAGAGTTATGCGCCTCGCGCTGCTCCATGATTGGCCGGAGGTTCTGGTGGGCGATATGCCTCGAACTGCGACTATGTTCTTTGGCTCTGACGTCAGAAAAAACGCCGAGGGAAAGGCTTTTGCAGAGATCGTCGCACCTATGAACGATCTTGGGATCAAGTATCGTGAGCTTCATGCTGAGTACGAAGAACGCAACTCTCTTGAGGCAAAGATCGTAAAGGTCGCCGATATCATTGACCTCTTGGTACAGGCGCTCGCATTGGAGCGGGCCGGCGCAAAAGGCCTGGACGAGTTTTGGGTGGTAGCGGAAAAACGAGAATTTCTATTTGAAGGCGCAGCAGAAACAGTTGTTGATGAGCTCTTTGAGTCATTATTGCAAGAGCGGCAATCCCTATTAGAACACCCAGCCTAGAATGTTTGATTCCCTCATCGATTTTTTCACCTATCTATCCTGGCGAAGTGTCCTCATCGGAAGCGGCATCTTTGTTGCTACGCTTCTGGCTAGTCTCGCCATCGTGACGGTTGTTTTAGTCAAGATCCCACCCGACCATTTTAAGAAAGGTCACCACACTAAATTTTGGTCAGGACCTCGTCCGGCTCTCAGGGCGGCGGGCATAATAGGCAAGAACATTCTGGGAATCCTGTTGGTTGTTCTTGGGATAATCCTCTCGATCCCGGGAGTACCGGGCCAGGGATTACTCACAGTTTTGCTAGGCATAATGTTGCTTGATTTCCCGGGCAAGTCTCGGCTGGAACAGAAATTGTTAAGTAGACCGGGCATCGTTAAGACAATAAATGGGCTGCGAGGGCGATTTAAGAAACCACCTCTTGAACTCGATTAGCCACGGCTTTCTAGAAGCAGCCTATTCAATTTTAAAAGGTTTCGTATTGTTGACACGTAAAACTCTTGTTTGTAAGGTTGACAGCCATTTCGCGATCAGTCGGCGTTTGACTTATGATTTCCGCCGTAAGGCTTGTCTAATGTTCAAATATTTCAGCGCCCGATTCGATCGGTTAAATTCCCTTGGGTTGATTGCGGTACTTGCCGTCCTCCTTTCCATATCCGGTTGCGGAATTTTCAATACACACAAGACAGTTCGAGTTCCTCCGTTGCTTGCACCTTTAAGGGACGCGGGTAAAGACCGTTTGATAGCGGAAGTTAACAGGCTTGCGAGCACCAGATCGGTGCACGGCAAAGTTGACGTTCAGTTTGAGGATACCTCGTTTGCGACTGTGGGGATTGCCGATAAGTACCGCCAGGTCGACGGAACAGTAACTCTCCAACGTCCGGCAAAAATCCACCTGGCCATTCAGTTACTTTTCGTGGACTTGGTCCAGATGTCTTCAGACGGAGAACACTTTAGAGTTGCGGTATTGCAGGGAGAGGAAAAATATAAGCGCTTTGTGAAAGGGACCAACAATGCTGTCTACGAGAAACTCGATAGCAACGGCAGCGCGATTGATCCAAAGATGGACAGCAAACAGAAAAGCGAAAAACAAACTGTGAGTGCTCTTTCTAACCTCAGGCCACAACATTTAACTGACGCGTTGATGATTCGTCCCATCGAGAAGCAACCAGGTCTTTTCTATGCACAGAGTCAATTCTTTCAAGAGGAGCGGGACACTCGTCGACAGGCTGCAAAGGACGAGCGCGCAATTCATGGCTATTATCTGCTGGATGAGTTAGAGCAAACCCAGACCGGAGATCTGGTGCTGCGAAGGCGATTTTGGTTTGACCGCGTTGGCGAAATTAAGCTCTCCCGTTTGCAAACCTTTGATGATCGTGGAGCGCTCGTTACTGATGTTTCATACTTTAACGAAAAGCCGTTTGGCGTTGGTCCAATTGCCAACTTGCCCAGTCGCATCGAAATTACGCGGCCACAGGATCAGTACAAGCTAAGTATTAGTTATCAAGACCCGGCTTCGGTCGAGTTGAATATTGACTATCCGCCCAAAGCCTTCGTCTTGGAGAACAAGTGGGACCTTCCCGAAGTTGATCTCGACGCACAAAACAGTCGCAAAGTAACCGCAAATCATTAATCTAC
>DATIBX010000702.1:0-3631 GCA_035457105.1 Pyrinomonadaceae bacterium | reverse complement strand
CGCTTTTTGGAACTTAACCAATTCGGTCCACCGGTATTCGACTTTGCAAGTAACAACTCTTCGTTGGCTGATGCGATACCGAGATGTCGAATGTTGGCACACGCGAGGCCGCCGCCTTTAACAAAGCCATCGCGTGGGGTTCTCGGCCAACCAGCTTCGACAAAAAGCTGCCGCACACCATTAGAAAGAGTTAACAGGCTACCCACCATCGTTGAATTGCCAGTCCGAAACCTGTGGGCGTCTTGAGTTGTGATCTGGAGACCTGCGCCTCGACGATTTGCCTCTCCTGCTAGAACAGTGAAAGTCGAAACAAGCCATTCAATGCCGGCGCTCCGGAGTAGGTCATTGGAGTTTTTCAACGCGAGATACTCGGCGAGTTCAGACCGGCCAGCAGAACGAGCTCGTCGTTCCGCTTCAGCCAGCGCAACTGCCCACGCTTCGTCGAGTTCACTCACAGACGTCTCCCAAATATCGGATATGCTTTAGGTTGTTTTGCCTCAAAGTGGCAACAGATTTAGAGACCAACTGACGGGGTAGCGGGCAGATGAAAAGAACGAGTACCCGCTCTACCCTTCGCTCTTTCTTTCCGTCCCATTCGCGTCATCTGCCACTCACTCTGCACTGCCCGACAAGCGGAAGATATCGGACAATAGTCTCACCTGATCACTATCACTAGGCCTCATGCGATGGTATCATGGCGGCCGAATCGCACCCCCCAATATCGGGTAATGCCCTTATTATCTAAAGATCTCCCACACTCTTGGCACGTTCACCAAAACCAATGTTAATCAGAGCGACCTACAAAGTGTTTCAAAGTCTACAAACGATGCTCCTCGCCTGCATTGTCAGTCTCCTGGCTAACGGGGTTCTACTTGCGCAGTCCAATATCAAACTGCCGCCGCCCACCAGTCCGTTGAGTGATTTCGCCGGCGTGGTCGATGCACAAACTAAGAGTCGTGTTGAGGGCCTATTATCAAACCTGAAAGACAGAACAAAGATCGAGTTCTTCATAATAACGGTCGACACGACTGATGGTGTCGATATCTCCGACTACTCACTGTTGTTAGCAAACCGCTGGCACCTTGGTTCGCTCAACAGCAATTCGCAAAGTCTTTTGATGGTTATATCGGTTGCTTCCAAAGATTCTTTTACCCGTTTTAGTCGAATGGTCCAAAGGAGCCTCCCTGAAGGCATTCTGGGAGAAATGGCGCTACGAATGCGACCGTTCCTTTCTGCTGGAAGATTCGCTGAAGCAATCGAGCATGGTGCGCAGGTTTTCGCTCGGTCCATTGCCCAAAGGGTGGGCATCAACTACCAAGACCTTGAAACGTCATCGGTAGCAGTTGGTGAGAGCGCGAGCGATGTGACGCAACAACCAGCCTCCGAACCTTCAAAAACGCGACCGCGTGTGGTCAGTGAAACACCAAAACCAACAGAACCAGAGCCTGCGACTCAAACCCCGGCGACTGAAGCTAAACAACCTCAGGCGGAACCTCCAGTAAAAGACACTTCAAAGGAACCTGAAGTCAAAGAACCTGTAAAAGAGACAGCAACACAAGCTACTCCGGATCAAGTGAAACGATCGGTATCGGAGCCTGAAGTAAAAGACACGGCTACGCAGCCTGAAATCAAAGAAACTGTTAAAGAAACCGCGAAAGAGATCAGTGACAAGCCGGTCGAGACTCCTCCGGCTGTGAAATCAGCGACGAAGAAGACTGCTGGGTCTTCAAGTCGCGTCGCAGCGAAGCCTGCCAAAAATACCGCCGTCCCCAAAAAGGTCAACACGCCCGTTGACGATGAAGACGAGGCCGAAGAGGTTGAACTTACGCTAACGCTTCCCCTGGCAAAACGCGCCGCTAAGTTGAAGGAGTTTCTTGAGACGCATCCCGAGTCTAAGTCACGAGCGCGGGCCACAGAGTTGTTGCTGAGCACTCATGCAGGTCTTGGCGATCAGTACCTTAAGAATGGCGACATCGGCAACGGCATCAAGGAATTCAACCTGGCAATTGATGAGGCTGACGTTTCCATATCAGACAAACTTTATTCAGGTGTAATCGCACAAATACCATCAAATATTTATTTGCGTGGACAGTCAGCCGAGGCTTTCCAAGCTGCTGAAAAGATTGAAAAGAAGTTTGGATCGGATTCGAAGCGTCTGCTCCCAATTGTTAGCTTCTACGTGGGAATCGAGAAAGGTGACGAAGCCCTTCGCGTTGCGGAGGTGGCAGTCAAGCAAGCACCCGACCTTGCTGAGACACATAGAGCTCTTGCCTTAAGCAAACACATCAACCTCCAGATTGACGAAGCGGCAGCCGAATATAAACGCGCTGTCGAACTAGATCCAACTTCCAGAGGCTCAACCAGCAGTCTCGCAGATCTCTCAAGAGCAACAGGAAATACAGAAGCAGCGTTAGCCCTCTACGACGAATTACTGAAAACGGATCCAAAGGATCGTGGTGCTATCACTGGTCGCGTTTTATGCCTGCTGGAACTTGGTCGTAAGGATGAGGCAACCAGCGCGATCGATGCCGGACTTGCAAGCGAACCACGCAACCTGGCGTTACTGGCAGGTACCGCCTACTGGTATGCCGCACACGAGGAGTATGAAAAAGCGATCGAAATGGCGCGCAAGGCAATCGAGATTGAGCCGCGTTATACGTGGTCGCACATAGCACTTGTTCGATCACTTCTTGCTCTCAAGCGACCGGTTGGTGCAGAACGGGCAATGCGCTTTGCGAGGCAGTACGGAAAGTTTCCCACTCTCACCTACGAACTTGCAACTGTCGTCGCCGCCATGGGCTTCTATGATGAAGCTGTCGAAATCTTGCGCCCATCCTTTTCTTACAGAGACAGCCAGATCGAAACGCTTCTGGCAGGACGAATTCTCACTCGTGGCCCAAACTTCATGGACCTGCTTGCTCCTGAGCGACGAGCAAGTATCTATCAACCCAAAGCCGCTGATTCAGTGAGCAACAGTCAAGCGTTGACCAACTTGCTGGCTCTCGACAGTGCCTTAACGGAAAACTCTGCGGGAGAAAAACTTGATGAGACAGCCGCAGCAAAGGCCGCACGCGATTTTGGATCGGGAACCGATCCAATGCTGGCTTATCGACAACTCTATGCTGCGAGTCGACTCCTGAAGAAAACCGTTGCTCTATCGACTGCCCTTGAGCTTGTTGAGGAAGCAAAATCAGGCATTGACACTGCCCTCGAAGTTTCAGTCGTAACTTCTGCTGTTCAAGCTGATGAGTTTCGCGGTCTGCGTGCACAAGCGATTGCTTCGGGAAATGTGCCAGACATTGCCGAAGCCCCTCGTACAGCACTATCGAGTTTGATGAGGGGGCGAATCGAAGACCTCACTGGCTGGATACTGTTCAATCAAGATAAATATCCTGAGTCGATCGCTCACCTTAAGATGGCCGCTGACACCTTGCCAAATGGAACGCCATCATGGCGCACGGCTACCTGGCATCTCGGTGTCGCGTACGAACAAACCGGAAAGAACGACGAAGCTCTAGACAACTACATTAAGAGCTACAACTCAGGAGAGCGCGATCCGGTCCGTCGGTCTGTCATTGAACGGCTGTATACAAAGGCTAACGGCTCGCTTAACGGGTTGGACGAAAGGATT
>DATIBX010000701.1:0-27516 GCA_035457105.1 Pyrinomonadaceae bacterium | reverse complement strand
CATAAGGCGATTCGGCCGGGAATTTTGACCTTGGTCAGACTCCCCTCTAATCCTTGACGCTGTGTGAGACCGCTTGCTAGACTTCAATTACTTTCCAAACAGGGCACGACGCTATCTGCGTCGCTCAGATTCTCCTAGATTCGCGCGTGCGGCGCAGTCTGATTTTTCACAATCGATGGAGGTGCATGGTGGGCTTTAAAGTCGGCCAAAAAGTCGTTTACCCGAACCATGGGATAGGGACCATCGAGCAGATCGAACAGAAGCAAATAGGCGCAACACTATTACCTTTCTATACGCTTCGTCTGGCTGCCAATAACTCCCTGGTTCTAGTTCCCGTATCAAATGCATCCGAAGTTGGTCTGCGCGCCCCAATCTCATCGGGCGAGTGTGACATGCTATTGAAGGCCTTAGCAGATGATTTCACTTCCCCCGCTAACGATTGGAAGGACCGCTTTAAGGATTTCTCAGAGAAAATGCGCACAGGCGACATCTTTGAAGTCGCAGATGTGCTCAAACACCTGACCTACTTAAGCAATCTCAAACCCCTCTCATTTCGTGAACAGCGGATGCTGGAACGCTCTAGATACCTTGTTGTATCGGAATTGGCGGCAGTTTGCCGGCAACCGGAATGCAACATTGAACCCAGAGTTGACCAGGCTATCGCCCGGGCTTGCACAAAACACGACAGGCGTCCCCTGCGTCGTGCGGCAGGCGCTGCTTCTGGACATTAAGAATTTTCCGATTCGTAACTGGCGTTATGGCTTAGGTTTCGCAGTGCATAGGTCTGCGCGCCCAACACGGGCGTGTTATTATTCGCCAGTCTTGTAACGAAAGGGATAAAGCAGCCGGCGAACCTTACTCGCCTTTCTCAGAATGGACGAATTACCAAGTAGCTTGTTGTGCTTGTTCGCAGCTCAGGCTGACGTGACTCCGCACAACGGTGGCTCAATACTTTTAAGACTAGTTGCCGTCCTTTTTTTGGTCGCTGCAAACGGGTTTTTTGTCGCTGCCGAGTTTGCGCTCGTCGGCGTTCGCTCGTCCCGGATCGAAACCCTCGCTGCCACAGGCAGTCGTTCAGCGAAAAGACTCCTACTACAACTTCAGGATCTCAACGCATATCTCTCAGCTTGTCAGTTGGGAGTTACGCTCGCATCTTTGGCGTTGGGATGGATTGGCGAACCTGCGGTTGCTCGGATCCTCGAAGATCCTTTATCGGGGTTGTCGGACACACTGCGCCACGGTATCGCCTTCGCGATCGCGTTTTCGATCATCACCTCATTGCACATCGTGCTTGGTGAACAAGCCCCTAAGTTGATGGGTTTGGCCCAGGCGGAAAAGGTCGCACTGGCGATAGCTCTTCCCTTACAAATCTTTTATCGAATTTTTAGCCTGCCTATTCGAGCTTTGGATTGGGCCAGCGCCAGAACCGTAAAGCTCGTGGGTATTGAAACGACTGGCGAGCACGCATCGACTTACACCGAAGCTGAATTGCGACGGCTGATAGACATCTCGCGCGAGAGTGGCCATTTACGAGCCGAAGAACGACGGCTTATTCACCGCGTCTTCGAGTTTTCTGACACTCTAGTGCGTGAGGCAATGGTGCCGCGAACTGAGATGGCGGCTATTTCAAGCACGTGCTCATTGGAACAAATCACCAAGGCCTTTGATCAAAACCGATTCTCGCGACTACCGGTTTACCGCGAATCACTCGATGATGTAATTGGGTTCATCCACAGTAAGGACGTCATGCCTTATCTGCTGCATGCAGAAAAGTTCAGGCTGGAAGATGTGCTGCAACCACCTATGTACGTGGTCGACACGGCGAGGCTGGAGCACGTGTTACGACAAATGCAGAAAGCAAAAATGCATTTCGGGTTCGTCGTCGACGAACATGGTGGACTCGAAGGGATAATTACACTTGAAGATCTGCTCGAAGAGATCGTGGGCGACATTTCCGACGAACATGACGAAGAAGTAAACGAACAGATTACTGAGATCTCAAGAGATCAGTACATCCTCGCTGGTGGGTTGGCAGTGCGCGATCTCAATCGCCGGCTGAAACTTTCAGTGCCGGAGTCGGAAGCCTATACGACAATTGCAGGCTTTCTGATGACCGAAGCTGGCCACGTCTTGAGAACCGGTGAAGTGGTTCAGTATGAAGGACTGCTCTTCAAAGTTGAGCGCGTTGAGCGACGCCGGATCATGCTGGTAAAGCTGGAGGTCATGGACAACATTCATGACACCGAGCCGATCGCGAGCTCAGCCGTTCCCCGAAACTGACGGCAACCTCCAAAATCACAGAGCGTCGATCCTGCTGCGACCAGCAATCGTCTAAGCGAGGGCTTGCGATAGTGTCCTAATCCAGCGTTTCTTTGTGAAACCTTCGCGTTCTCTGTGACTCGGTGGTTA
This sequence comes from Pyrinomonadaceae bacterium, assembly GCA_035457105.1. GTDB lineage: Bacteria > Acidobacteriota > Blastocatellia > Pyrinomonadales > Pyrinomonadaceae > PSRF01. The sequence goes on along the minus strand of DATIBX010000701.1, from coordinate 25,107 downwards.
GAGAGAATTGCAAGATGTCCACCACGGAGTCATAGAGAAAACTCGATTGGGGAAACTACTGGCGGTGCCCGGAAATGAATTTTCCACTCCTGACGTGTTAAAGTCTCACCCGCACTTTTAACCAAAATCATATTTTTACAGGAGCAAACGAATGAGCTGGATCGAGCAAGTTGTCGCTCGCGAAATTTTGGATTCTCGCGGCAATCCCACGGTAGAAGCAGAAATCGTCCTAGAGGACGGCGAGATCGGACGTGCCGCTGTTCCCTCCGGAGCTTCGACTGGTGAGCATGAAGCCGTTGAGTTACGTGACGGCGACAAGAAGCGCTATGGCGGCAAAGGCGTGCTGAAAGCAGTTCGTAATATTAAAGACTTGATCGCGCCCGCTATCGAAGGAATGGACGCGTTGGACCAGGCCGAAATTGACGCAACCCTGCTTGAGCTCGATGGAACTAAAACCAAGTCGAAGTTAGGCGCCAACGCGTTACTCGCTGTCTCGTTGGCAACAGCTCGAGCTGCCGCGATCCATCAGGAGCTTCCGGTGTATCGGTATCTAGGTGGGCCAAATGCTCGCACCTTGCCCGTCCCCATGATGAACATAATCAACGGTGGTGCGCACGCCGATAATAATGTCGACTTTCAGGAATTCATGGTGGTCCCGGTTGGCGCTACCCGTTTCAGCGAAGCACTCCGAATCGGAACCGAGGTTTTTCACGAGTTGAAAGCGGTCCTCAAAAAGAAAGGTTACGCCACGAGCGTTGGCGACGAGGGCGGCTTTGCTCCAAACCTGCGGTCCAACGAAGAAGCAATTGAAACAATCCTCGAATCTATTGCGAAGGCGGGATATAAACCGGGAGAGGATTGTCTACTCGCCTTAGACCCGGCTGCAAGTGAGTTCTTCGATGGCAAAGCCTACGTTTTCAAGAAAAGTGACAAACGTAAACTCACAAGTGCAGAGATGGTGGCTTTTTGGAAATCCTGGTGTGATCAGTATCCCATCGTCTCGATTGAGGATGGGATGGCAGAGAACGATTGGACCGGTTGGAAACAACTGACTGACGAAGTTGGCGAAAGCGTTCAGCTTGTTGGTGATGATCTGTTTGTGACCAACACGACGTTCTTGGAAAAGGGTATCGCGTTGGGCGTCGCTAATTCCATCCTGATAAAAGTCAATCAGATTGGTACGCTCACTGAAACGCTTGATTGCATCGAACTGGCGCAGAAGAACCGTCGCACCGCAATTATCTCGCACCGGTCTGGTGAAACTGAAGATCCATTTATTGCGGATCTCGCAGTCGCCACTAATGCCGGCCAGATCAAAACTGGCTCTTTGTCGCGCACCGACCGAATCGCAAAGTACAATCAACTGTTGCGCATCGAAGAAGATCTTGGCGACGCCGCTCGCTTCCCCGGAAAGAAGGCGTTCTATCAAATCGATCGTCTAGCCCGTGGCAATGGCCGGTCAGGAAAGGCGCGCGCCGCGAAACGATAAGTTTTTGGAGATTTGAATGGCAATTCAGGAATGGAAAAATGGGGATTACGTAATCAGCACGGATAGTGCTCGTCTGGACATTCACTTCGTTTTCAACTTTCTTTCGCAAGTATCATACTGGGCCCGGGAGCGCTCAATGGAAGTGGTCCAGAAATCACTCGGACACTCGCTGAACTTTGGAGTATACCGGCGGGACGAACAAGTAGGCTTTGCGCGAGTAGTCACGGACTACTCTACTTTTGCCTGGCTGGCAGACGTCTTCATCGTCGAGGGCCATCGCGGAAATGGATTGGGTAAGTGGTTAATGGAAAGCGTAACCGCCCACCCTGATTTGCAAAACCTAAGAAGATGGGTGCTTGCCACCCGTGATGCGCACGAACTCTACTCTCAATTCGGCTTTCAAAAACTACGCGAGCCAGAACGCTGGATGGAAGGTGGGTACGAGTTAACAATAAATAGAGGTGAGGATTGAACAGTAAACAAGGACCACTCGCGCTGATCATAATCGATGGCTGGGGCTACTCAACGGCGCGTGAGGGCAACGCTATCGCTCTGGCTGAGACACCTTTCTACGACGAGTTGAGCGGGAAATATCCTCATACTTTATTAGAAGCGCACGGCAGTCGAGTCGGTCTGCCCCCCGGCGTTATGGGAAATTCTGAAGTGGGTCATCTCAACATTGGCTCGGGCCGCGTAGTCCGAATGGACGTGTCGCTGGTGGACCATGAAATTGAGACGGGCGCATTCTTTGAGAACCAACCGTTGGCAAAAGTTATGAACGAAGTTAAGCATCGCGGAACTGCCCTGCATCTGCTGGGTTTAATCTCCGACGGTCAGGTTCATTCCTCACTAACCCATCTCTATGCGTTGCTCCAAATGGCCAAGCAGCGCGGCTTGTCCCGCGTGTTTGTTCACTGTTTTCTCGATGGTCGCGATACGCCGCCATCATCTGCAATCCAGTACATCTCGGCGCTCCAGAGAAAGATGGAAGAACTACAGGTTGGCGAGATCGCTTCCTTAGTGGGTCGCTATTATTCGATGGACCGAGATAAACGCTGGGAGAGAACAAGAGTCGCCTATGACCTGCTCGTGGAAGGAATAGGAACCTCGACAACTAGTGCGGTCGACGCTATCAGTCAAGCCTATCAACGTGGTGTCACCGATGAGTTCGTCGAGCCGATTCTGGTCGTCCGCGATAACGGACAACCGGTTGCGACCATCGGCGATCAAGACGGCGTAATCTTTTTTAATTTCAGGCCCGACCGTACGCGACAATTGACAAGGGCCCTCGCGGTACCAGGCTTCAACGAATTCCCTGAAGCTCGTCGACCCCTGATCGACTTTGTATGTTTTACGCTCTACGACAGTACATTTGGTTTGCCAATAGCATTTCCGCCGCGAACTCACAAAAATGTGCTAGCGGAAGTTTGGGGAGGCCTTCGCGTCAGGAACTATCGCATGGCAGAGACTGAAAAGTACGCACACGTAACTTACTTTTTTAATGGCGGCGTAGAACAGGAATACCCTTGCGAGCAACGCCTGTTGGTACCTTCTCCGAAAGTCGCCACTTATGATCTTCAACCTGAGATGTCGGCGTTCAAGGTAACTGACAAAGTGCTGCGTGCCATCGAGGATGGTGAGACCCAGGTGTTTGTAATCAATTTCGCAAATCCCGATATGGTGGGCCACACCGGAAAGTTAGATAAGACCATTGAAGCCTGCCAGTACGTCGATACTTGTCTTGGCTGGATCACAAAAGGTATCCGTCGCGCTCGCGGTCGAACATTGATTACTGCCGATCACGGGAACGCGGAACAGATGCTGGATCTTATGACCGGAGGCCCACACACGGCCCATACAACCAATCCGGTCCCATTTCACCTGATTGATGAAGATGCCATTGGTTTAAGACTTCGCGAAGGTGGAGCACTCGAAGATGTAGCGCCCACCTTACTTAGTATTCTCGGCATCGAACGTCCAGCCGAGATGACGGGTCGTGATTTGCGCTCGACTTGAACCAGTATCAAATTTCAGTGCCCTTTGTGAAAGCGACTACCAGTCGTTAAAATCAGCGGCCAGGTAATCCTTCCCGTGCATTTCGATCCACGCAACATTCTGATCATCGACTTTGGACAGTTGGGCGACGTGGTGTTGAGTCTGCCGGCGCTCAAAGTCATTCGCAAGCGCTTTCCCAAGGCACGTCTGACGGTTTTGGTGGGAAGGCCTGGAAGTCAGATAGTGACGCTCTCTGGCTTAGCCAATGAGGTGATTGAAGTCGACCGCGTCAGCTTGCGTGATGGTTCCAAGTTGGTCTCAATCGCCCGAATATTTAAGCTCGTTGGTAAGGTGCGCCAGGCTAAGTTTGATTTTGTGGTCGATCTACATAGTTTGTCTGAAACCAATCTGCTCGGATTTCTTTCTGGGGCGCCTCATAGGTTGTTCGCACAACGACCCGGCCGGTCGATCGATTACCTGGCCAACTTCAAGCCAAAACCACCCGCCGAGAATAGCTCGGATCATCTCGTCGATCGTTATCTCAAAGTTTTGCAGCCATTGGGAATTGAGAATCCTTCCAGATATCCAATGCTCAAAACCAGCAACGCCGGCGATCGTCATATCGAGACACTTTTAAAGAAACAGAAAGCACACTCAAACACATTATTGGTTGGCTTATTTCCTGGTGCGGGCCACGAGGGACGTAGATGGCCCATGGAGCGATTTGCTGAACTGGCAGACTTCCTTATTCGAAATGATCGGGTGCGAGTTATTGTTTTTGCCGGTCCTGAAGAGCGAGCGCTGATACCTCAGATGAAGACGATGTTCCCACCTAACACGATTTTTCTCGATCAACTGACAATTGAACAACTAGCTTCAGCGCAAGCTCGTCTCACCTTGTTTATCTCCAACGACACGGGACCAATGCATATTGCAGCTGCGGTGGGGACGCCGGTCATAACTCTCCTGGATCGTCCAACGCCTAATAGTTTCGTTCCAATTGGTGAGCAGCACAAAATAATAGGTGGACCAACAATCCAGCACATAACCGTCGAACAGGTCTATTCGGTGGCGCGTGGGACCCTGGCCAATAGCAGGACTGATAATCTGTTCTCCATCGCAAAAATTGCCGACGAGTAACTTTGGAGTGCAGCGGCGTGCCGCTTTGTTACACTGGTACCAGCCCTGGTCTTTCGAAAAGGCCCAACACCTTTTTCGATTTACAATGTCTCGTCCAACCCGTCCATTCATATTTGGCCTTCTAATACTCTTAGCGTCCTGCAAGACTGCTCACGAAGCGCCACCAACTAATCCTGAGCAGCTGGCGACACCAGCTGTCGCTAAAGTTGTTTTCAATTCTGACCCCAACCTCACTCATAAACTTGACGCTCTGCTGAGCGAACCCGATTTCAATACCTCCAGACTTGGTGTTGCCATAATCTCGCTGCGAGATGGAAAACTTATCTATCAGCGAAACGGAGGTAAATCATTTACGCCGGCTTCAAATATGAAAGTCTTCACCACCGCCGTTGCGCTCGATTTACTCGGCGCTGACTATCGTTGGCGTACATCGGTCTATGCCACAAGTGATGCCGATTCTGCCGGTACTATCAATGGCGACCTCGTGCTCTACGGACGGGGCGCACCAGATCTCGTCGCCAGGAACAAAGCCGACAACAAAAACTCACTTGAAGAACTGGCCCAGAGCTTGTCACGTCGTGGAGTGCGAAAAATCACGGGAAACGTTATCGGTGATGAGAGTTATTTTCGCGGTGAACCCATTGGCGAAGGATGGCAATGGAATGATCTTCAATGGTACTTCGGCGCTGAGGCGAGCGCGTTAACGATCAACTCAAATGCCGTGGACGTTAGTGTGGCAGCGCCTGAGAAAAATGAAAACCAACCCAAAGTTACCTTAAGTGATGATGACGGCTATCTAACAGTGACAAACAATATGCAGTTGGTCCAACGCGGCGCAGAGTTCACGCTCGGAGTCAACAAGGGCATTTCCGACAACAACGTCACTGTGTGGGGCGAGTTTCCTTTAGGGGCGCATGGTTACGGAGCGACCTTGTCAGTGCACCGGCCGTCGTTGTGGGCCGCACGACTATTTGTTCGGGAGTTGAAAGCGGCCGGCATATCGGTGGCAGGCATCGCCGAATACCGTGATTCGAAAACACCTCGCAATCAAAGATTTGATCCCACCAAAAACATCGAGCTGGCCACGGTGAGCGGAAAGTCGTTGGCCGAGATCGTCCACGAAACAAACAAGCAAAGCATAAATTTATACGCCGAATTGTTGTTACGAACACTCGGACGCGAGCGCAGTGGGATGCTCGCGCCAGAGCCGCCGGTGGGTCGAGAGAGAGGCGACGAAGAGGCTGGGGCGACATTGATACTGCTGTGGCTTGCTCGGGCTGGAATCGTTACGCGGGGTGTCGCGATTCATGATGGCTCAGGTCTATCGCGGTTGGACCTTGTGACTCCAGAAGCAACAGCGGGCTTGCTGGCCGCCATCAGGCGCACAAACTCCGCGCAAATCTTTACCGACTCTCTGCCGTTAGCCGGCGTCGACGGAACACTGGGTGGCAGGCTGAAACAGTATTCCGGTCAGATTCAGGCAAAGACAGGGCTGCTTACCTATGACAACGCCTTGTCAGGCTTCGTCACTGGCAATGATGGTAAAACACTAGCTTTTTCGATTATTTCGAATGATTTTGTGGGCAAACCTGGCGCTATCTCGTTGATTGATCGGATAGTTTCAACCCTCGCTGAGCACCAAACCCATTCTCCAAACCCGCCTAATCAATAGTTTTCCTAAGTTGGCTCTAGACAAACATGGTTTAACGGTCTTATGATGGCAAGGGTCTGTCGGGTGGCTGATTGAAATTGGCCGTGGTGCCCGCCTCACTTGTTCGTCTTTCCAAAATTGGCCTGCCTCAGCAGTTTACGGAGAAAACCATGCTTAGAATGATCAGCAAATTCTGTGACACTACTCTTTGTCTCCTTGCTCTCTGCGTAATAGCAAGTGCTCAATCCAACCTGACGGCAAAGGCGGGAAGCCAACCGACCTCGAATGCACCTGTCGTTGAAAGCGACCGGAGCAGGGATGGTTTAGTCGGTCCCGTGCGGCGCGTTCGTACAGAGGTGGCTAAATTGTCGAACCTGGACGGAAAGCTCTCTGAGAACAAGCACGTACTTGTCGAGGTCGTTGCCTACGACATCAAAGGTAATAAGGTCGAGAATCAATATTTCCCGATCGCTGGCGCAACTCTAACGGGTAAAGAGGTCTACAAGTACGACGAGAAAGGCAACATCAGCGAGATGACGATGCTGAACAGCGATGGTTCGTTGTTGAGCAGGGAAACGTACAGGTACGAATACGACTTTGCTGGGAACTGGAACAAGATGACGACTTCGGTAGCAGTCGTGGATAGCGGCAGACTCACTTTTGAACCAAATGAAGTTACCTATCGCTCAATAATGTATTACCTGGATGAGAACATGGTGAAGATGGTCCAACCCACCGCCAATTCCACTCCACCCGTAACGCCGGTTCCAACCAACACAACGGCGAAGGCCGTCACCGATTCCAAGACTCAACCGAACACTGTCGCCGGCGCTAAACAGGGTGACAGTAAAACAGAAGGACCAGTGTTACCGGCGGCATCTGCTACTGCCAACAAACTAAGTGGTACTGCTCCAGTGGAAATGAAGCCGGCGAATGCAGAAGCAGTCAAGCCCCCGGTAGTAGATATTGGAGCGGAACCACCAACACCTGGTCCAAAGCCAATTCTTAAACCTGTTTCGGGTGGAGTGCTGAATGGAACAGCGTTATCACTGCCGGCACCTGTTTATCCGGATACAGCAAAGAGGATGAGGATTTCGGGCGTGGTTATGGTGGAAGTCATCCTCGATGAAACTGGTAAGGTGGTTGCGGCAAACGCCACCGGTGGGCCAACACTGTTACGTGAAGCTGCCACCCAGGCTGCTATGAAAGCAAGATTTTCTCCGACAAAACTTTCCGGTCAACCAGTCAAGGTCTCAGGCATTATCAATTACAAGTTTGCGCTGGCTCCTTGATCCCCCGTTCTTCAAATGGCGCGCGCCGCGATCGGCGTGTGCCATTCTCTCCATCTTTTCCAACCTGCCTTATGTTAGAAGGGACTAGTTCTCATGGCACTAACTGGACACCTCAGTGACCTTTCACTTTCAGAGCTAATTGAGTTCTTCTGCAACCAGCGCAAGACCGGACGCTTAAAGGTTCTTTACCCGTCTGGCGCCGGTTACTTCTATTTGCAATCCGGTTCGGTGGTGGATGCGCGAATAGGTGTCTTGCATGGAATTGACGCCGTTTACTACGCCTTAACTCTTCCCAACGCCTCGTTCGAGTTTAGCGTTGATGCTGAACCGGGAAACCGGACGATCAACCAACCGTGGACACAAGTCGTGCTGGAAGGTCTGCGCCGGCTTGACGAAAATATTGCACCCGGAGTTGCATTCCCGGCCGGGTACTCAGAAGCAGGAGAAACGAAAAGCGGCGATTCGTCAGAATCTGAGAATGACAAAGGCTACTCCAGTCCAGAGTTTCTTTCCTTTACTCATTCTCCATCTAAGCGTAAACCGCTTTTCGTTGGAGCGGTGGTTGTTGCTGTCTTAGGTAGCGTTGCTGCTATTGGAGTACCTGCAGGCTGGTACAACAGGGAAAGGCCAAGCGCATCACCAACTGCCGAAGCGACCACTCCAGCACCAGTCAAAGGGACACCGTCACAGACAGAGGCTAGTAGCCAGCCGTCAGTTGAAACGCAAACGCCTGCAACTGAAGTTGAAGATCCAGCAGCTGCGGCAAGAAGGCAACGTGAAAGAGAGCGAAAGGCTCGTGAGGCAGCGCGGCTGCCCGAGACTTCAGTAAGCAGCGTCGAAGTGGCTCCGAAGTCGACCGCCAAGAAAGTTGTTGTGACGGTAACTTACGATGAGTCAGGTCGTGTTACGCAGGCTTCCGGTGGTGATGCGAATGCGTTACGCATAGCTCGCCAAAAACGTTTTCCACCGGGCAAAGCCGGATCTGCTACCGTTACTATTCCCATCAACTAAACGCCTGGATTACTTTGGCTCAAGCCCGTCATGCCAAGGATCACAAGAAGACCGCGTTTAAGGCCAAGTGCGCGCCCTTCTGGCTCGTACCACTCATCAAGCGTGTGTGAGCCCGCAGCGTTGCCTCCACTTCCAAGTGTGATCGCGGGAATCCCGAGTGAGATCGGTAGGTTAGAGTCGGTTGACGACTGGTCCAGCTTAGGTTCTATGCCCTGAGTTCTCGTTGCTTCAATTGCCAGTTCGACAAGAGGTGAATCGGGAGGAGTTCCACCAGTTGGCCGCTCGCCGGTAAGCTCCAACTTGAGGATCAGCGGTTGATCGCCAGGCCTCCTTTGCGCATTTTCATCATCAACCGCTTCGCGTGCGGCCCGGCGGAAATAAGCATCGAGGCGACGGAGTTCCGCGTCTACTGCTGAGCGTAAGTCCACTTCCAATGAAGCGAAGGACGGGATTGCGTTCACACTCGTGCCGCCTTCAATGCGCCCAACGTTGAACGTAGTGCGAGCGTTTTTGGGAATTGGATAGGCGGCCAGTCTGGAGATTGCCCGTCCCAGTGCATGAATTGGATTTGGGATACCGAAGTCTCCCCATGAATGGCCTCCGGATCCCGTAACTTCTATTCGATATCGTCTTGATCCTAACGCTCGATTGGTGATGCGGTCGACTCCTGGTCCATCAAAACTTAGAAAAGCGTCTACACGACTGGACCATGGACCCACAGTTAAAAGATGACGCACCCCACGAAGGTTTCCTTCTCCTTCTTCACCAACAGTTCCAACAAACAGGATGGAACCCCGCGTCTTTACGCGTGCGATATTTAAAGCGTCAATTATCGCAATCAAGGCGACGAGGCCTGAGCTGTCGTCGGAAATACCGGGACCGAACAAGCGTTGACCACGACGATGCACTCTGAAGTCGGTTTCGTGTGAAAAGACAGTATCCAGGTGGGCACTTACTACGAATAGTGGTGACGTCGATTCGCCTGAGAAGAGTCCCAGGCAGTTTCCTTCACCATCGATGGTGACTTCCTGGAGTCCGCGCTCTACGAACTTTTGGTGCAAATAATCAGCTCGTTGTCGCTCATTAAAAGGGCCGGCGGGAACGCTGCTAATTCTAATGTGCTCTTCGGTAATACGATCGGCGTTCTCGTCAAAGTAGGAGAGCGCCTTTACTACTTCGGTTGCGGCGAGAAGTTCCTTAACACTGCTTGTTGTTTGTTGTCTTATGGTTGGAGGCATGAAGGGAGCGTTAATTCAGCGTCTGTAAATTGAGCGCGTTATAACAACTTTCTGATTTCGTTTTCCTCGAGCACGGCCTTGGAAGCTTTTGCATACTCGTAGATTCGGTTGACACGACCCTCGTCGGCTTCCAGTCCGCGCTTCTCAAGCCAGTAAATTACATTTGATTTACCGCTCATCGGTCCAATGTCGATAACCTGTTCCAAGCCAAACTCGCCGGCCGGAACCCCCGAATAGACGATATCTGCGAGTCGTTGATCGCCTTTTTTATAGCTTTTGATTACAGCGGCTGCATGCACGCCCGTTGCGGTGCGAAACGCATCTCGACCAAACACCGGATAGTTGTAGGGTATAGACCATTGACAGGCCTCGGCTGCGGTTTTGCAATAGTGGCCAAGTCGTGAAAGATCATTATCGATCCAGCCCATCAGTTTAAGATTCACCAAGAGTTGGTCCATCGGTGTGTTGCCCACTCGTTCTCCGATTCCCAGGGCTGATCCGTGTACTTGATCAGCACCACCCTGAATCGCCGCAATGGAATTGATTACACCCAGTCCCCGGTCCTGATGACCATGCCAATCGAGACGAATATTGCCGCCGTTCTCTTCAATGATGCCTTTGACGAAACTGACGACAGCGCGGGCGCCATCCGGGGTAGAGTGGCCCACGGTGTCGCACACGCAAACTGCTTTGGCACCGGCCCTGATCGCAGCAGAGTAAAGGGCGCGAATAACCTCGGGCCTAGCGCGCGTGGTGTCCTCAGTTACGTACATAACGGGCAGTCCCTGGCCAACAGCAAAAGAGACTGCGTCTTCAGTCAATTGAAGAAGTTTGTCGAGTGTCCAGTCTTCGGCAAAGAAGCGAACAGATGAAGAACCGATAAACGTGCAAGCTTCGATCGGGATTCCCGCCCGCTGTGATATCTCGACGATGGGGACGATGTCGTTGCGATGAGTTCGAGCGGCGCAATTGGCTCTGATCTTTAGTTTTTGTTCCCCGATCTCACGTGCCAATCGCTCAACACCGGCAGCATGAGTACCGCCCGCTCCGGGCAAACCGATGTCGGCGGTATCAATTCCCAATTCATTCATGAGGTGCAGCAGCTTGATTTTTTGTTCGACAGGGGGTTCCGACACAGACGGTGATTGCAATCCGTCGCGTAGAGTTTCGTCGTCGAAACCGATATGACGGTTTGGTGCAGCAAGGTTCGGCTCAACAAGATTCCAATCGTAAACCAATTCTTCGAGCGCCATATTGCTTTTGCTCCAGTTAAATCCCAAAACGACGACGTATATTTAAAATTGATTACAACAACCGTCCAATCCAAAGTCAAGTTGGAGATTTTGGAGGTAGGAGTGGCAACGAGGGAGGGAGTAGGACCTATAGGACTGATAGGAACTATCGGCCTCTTTTGACGAGTTGCACTGCGATGTTATAGCCTCTCCCCGCTTCAGCCTCTCTGGTTCCCGAGACTCTGAAACGTTTTTTCAGGTCCAAAGTCAAAAAAGCGTCTGTGCCCAGAAAAACAATCGCCTTAGGTTCTGATCGCGCCGCAAAGATCATGGCTGTGCGCGCTACGGTAGCTCGCATCGCCACGATCGATGCCAGCTGGTTGAATGCCAACGTAGTCGCACGCCGCGTCGAAGTTAGCGTCCCCGCGATGCCATTAACTGATTGGCAGTTAATGCAGGGTGCTCGCGAACGGGCATTCGCGGCGCAACAGGCGTTGAATGTTCGCCGACTTGACGCGGATGTCTACGTTGGACTTGAAGGTGGCTTCCATTCGATTTCGATCGAGGGCGAGTGGCACACTTTCCTTCGAGGGTGGGCTTACGCAACCGACGGAGAGCGAGGGGCTTTTGGAGCGGCACCCTCAATTTCAGTGCCGCCTGACATCGTCAAGAACGTCGTTGAAGGCCGGAAGGAGTTGGGAGAAGTAATCGACCAGGTCACCGGAGGTCGCGACATACGAAGCCGACAAGGCGCCTGGGGCGTGCTCTCAAAGGATCTCGTCACCAGGTCGATGAGTTTCGAGTTGGCCTTAATTGCCGCTCTGGCGCCTTTTTATAACGAAGAAATGTATTGAGTAACAGGACAAAGAATTAGATGGATGAATTAGTGGCACAAGTAAATCATGATGAACCACCGCCGCACCGTTTAAGCACTGGGTGGGTCGAAGTAATTGCAGGTTCGATGTTTTCGGGAAAATCTGAAGAGTTAATCAGGAGACTGCGTCGCGCGAAAATTGCTCGCCAGAAGGTGCAGGTCTTCAAACCAGAAATAGATTCTCGTTTTTCAAACAATCACATTGTCTCGCACTCTGAGATGCGTCACGAATCTGCTCAAAGTCGCTCGGCGTCCGAAGTGTTAGCGAAAGTGGAGCCTGATACTGAAGTAGTCGGGATCGATGAGGGCCAATTTTTTGATAACGATCTGGTGGACGTGGCGAATGAGCTTGCGCGTCGCGGAGTACGGGTGATTATTGCCGGCCTCGATCAGGACTATATGGGCCGACCGTGGGAGCCGATGCCTCAATTACTGGCCATCGCTGAGTACATCACCAAGACCCACGCCATTTGTATGAAATGCGGCCAGCCAGCGAATTACTCACAAAGGACCTTTCAGTCTGAAGAGCGAGTTGCGGTTGGTGCGTCAGACAAGTATGAAGCCCGGTGCCGCAACTGTTTTGTACCTCATGCGGACACGCCGACGGCCGGCGAGTGAAAACTCTTTTCACGACTTGAGAATTACCAGTGCGGTATCAATTGAATGCTTGAGCTCTTCTTGCTGTCCGTTTGCGGCGGCGTTTTTTGTTGCAGAGCTCAGGTTGCTGGCTGTCCGCGATAAAGCGATGTTTACGTTCTTTAGCTTCTCTTCAAAGACCTCCCTTGACTGAAGTGCCTGCTCTTTTGCGTACTGGGCTGCGTCCGCTTTTTGAGTTTGCCGGGTAATTTCGTCCTTCAAAGTTCGCTCATTTTGAGTTGCGGGCGAACGTCCAAAATAATAGCCAATTATCACGAAGATTATGGGCTCGATCCGGGAAACAATTGAGGTATCTGCGAGTGGCCTGATCTTCCCCATCAGGGCCAGCCCGTATAAAACCACAAACGCGACGGTGAGCAGGATCATCAACCAGCCCTTGATGACATCGGTTGTGGATTGACTGGAGGTAGGAACTTCGGTCGGTTTTGACACGGCTGCTCTCCTGGATCAGAAACTCATTGCAAGAACGCTCAGACCAAGCTATAAATGCTGCCGATCTTTGCGAGGTTGGGGTGAGAACTCGGCCAGGGTGAGGCGAGAGAAACAATCACCTGGCGGTTTGCCCTCATCGGTTAACGCACCAGTTCCAGAGCTCAACTATCATTTGACCGGTCTTCTCACGGTCCTCGTCTTACGATCTTCGAAACAACGCGTCTACCTAGTTGTTGAACCTTACCCCCGAGGATCCATGACTGCATCACCCTCATCTGAGATAACAGGCCTTCTTGTTGATTGGGGCAATGGCGATCAAGCTGCGCTTGATCAGTTATTGCCGCTGGTTGAGAGTGAGCTCCGTCGGCTCGCACACAACTACATGCGACACGAAAACCCTGACCACACTTTGCAGACGACTGCTCTTGTAAACGAGGCTTATCTCAAGCTTATTGATCAAAAGAAAACGCGCTGGCAAAACAGGGCCCACTTTTTTGGGATTGCCGCGCAAATCATGCGACGGATTCTTCTGAACTATGCTCGCGATCGACATCGCGCCAAACGTGGTGGTAAGTCAATTCAGGTTTCTCTGTCCGAAGCCTCCGCGGTGACCCTCGAAAAGGCCCGCGAGCTGATCGAACTAGATGAGGCACTGAATCGCCTGGCACTGGTCGACGAACGAAAAGCGCGGGTCGTGGAGCTTCGTTATTTTGGTGGCTTAGACGTCGAGGAGACGGCTGAAGTGTTGAGAGTTTCAACCATCACCGTGATGCGTGACTGGAAATTTGCCAAGGCCTGGCTGGCACGCGAACTTGATAATGCGAAGTAGTAAGATTCAAGAAGTCGAAACTGTTTTTCACGAAGTCCTGGAGCTTCCACCGGAGGAAAGAGAGGGCTATCTGGCCCAGGTCTGTAGTGGCAATGCCGCGCTCTACGCAGAGGTTTCGTCGTTGATCTCAGCTGCTGACTCTGGAGTCTCGGAGTTCATGGACGAGCCGGCTGTCAGTCTCGGCCTCACGATAATCTCGCAAAACTCTGAACAGTCGCTGGTGGGAAAGAGTCTGGCAGCCTACCTCGTTATCGCACGTCTTGGCCGGGGAGGAATGGGAGAAGTTTATCTCGCCGAAGACACGCGTCTCGGACGTAAGGTGGCACTTAAATTTCTCTCCCAGGAGTTACTCCATGACAATTGGGCCAAGCGGCAACTCGTAAAAGAGGCGCAAGCGGCGGCTATGTTGGATCACCCCAACATCTGTCCGGTCTATGGCATTGAAGAAGTTGAAGGTCACATTTTTATTGTCATGCAGTATGTTGAAGGGCAAACACTTCAGGATGCAATTCGGGCCCAGTCGATTGGACCAGAAGATGTGGTGAACTTAGCCCGGCAGATCGCCGGAGCGCTTGAAGAAGCACACGCACACGGAATAATTCATCGTGATATCAAACCGCGAAATATCATGGTTACTTCGACCGGTCAGGTGAAAGTGCTCGACTTTGGACTCGCTAAGACCGTAACTCCCAAGCTTGATAAGGAAGCATCCGAATTTAGCAACAGTCGTATCACGTCAAAAGGTTTTTTACCTGGAACTATTGCTTACATGTCACCCGAGCAACTGCGTGATGAGCGTTTAGACTTCCGTTCGGACCTGTTCAGTCTGGGCGCTGTACTCTACGAAATCATGGAAGGGCGTCGTTTATTTGCGCGCGAAAGCGAAGCCGAAATGATCTCGGCTATTCTGACCGATACAAAACACACCTATAAAAAACCAAACTCCAAGATCGCGCAGATCATACAGAAATGCCTTGAAAAAAATAGAGATGAGCGGTTTCGATCGGCAAGTGAGTTACTGATAAGTTTGAAGTCCATCACCGAAGTTAGTAACAACGGTTTCATGTTCGTGCGCAGATCCGCTTTCTGGAATGCGGTCTATTTATTCGCCGCAGTTGCGTTAATCCTGACGGTGGTGCTCCTCATCAAGTGGGCTCGGAAGCCAACAGACCTAACGTCTGTGGCCGCGGCCGTAACCCCTGACAACTCGGGTGCTTATTCTTTGGCCGTCTTACCGGTCAAGAGCGATAAGACAGCAAAAAATAGTGATTACCTGAAACGCGGTTTACCTGAAGACTTAATCCGAAGGTTATCAGTAACACCGGGTTTGAAAGTTCGACCTTATACGTCAGTAGCGAATTACGAAGGCCAAGCTGTTGATCCGGCAAAAATTGTTAAAGAACTGAACGTCAACGCAGTCCTGGCGCTGGAGCTCTTTGTTAAGGACGGCCGAACCATGCTCAGAAGCAATCTGACCAAAGCGGACGGTTCAGAGATTTGGTCCGATGAGGAAGCAATGGATTGGCAGTCGATCCTTTCAATCCAAGATCGTATCGTGCAAAACGTTAATCATCACCTCACGCAATACCAGATGAGCGACGAAAAGTTTGCAGCCGCACGTGGAACGTCGAACTCGGAGGCCTACAAGCAGTTTATGTTAGGGAGGTATTACTGGCGTAACCGCGACAAAGAGAAGTTACCGCTTGCCATTGATTACTTCACCAAAGCTATCGCGCTCGATCCTCTTTATGCCCAGGCATATGCAGGCCGCGCGGACTCTTATGTCTTACTCAACCTTATTTCCTTTGGCAAAGTGCCGACTGAAGAAGCGATGGCTAAGGCCAGGGCAGACGCCCGAGAGGCAATCGCTCTCGATCCGAACATGGCCGAAGCTCATACGTCGCTTGGTGTTATTTATCTCAGATATGAATGGCGCTGGGACGCGGCGGAACTCGAACTGCAGAAAGCAATCCAACTAAACCCGGATTACGCGACTGCTCATTACTGGTACTCAAATCTCTTGTTCATTATGGGCCATCCCGAACAGTCGTTGGAGGAAAGCCAGAAAGCAAGAGACCTGGAGCCGTTCAATGCTCCGACGGTCTTGAATTATTGCCGCATACTCTCACGTGTTAGACCGGTTGAGCAGGGTCTAGCGTGTTTTGAAAAGTTGGAAAAGGAACACCCCGAAAGCGATCACATCAAGTACGGATATGCGTTGCTAAAATACAGATCGAATCAGCAAAGGGATGCTATGGCGATGTTCGAGCGTATCTATGCCAAGGATAAAACATGGGGGGCAGCACTCGCTTATGCACGCGCGCGTGCTGGAAATCTGGAGGGCGCGAAAAAGGTACTCACGGAGATGTTGGAATTATCCAGGCATCAATACATCCCACCTCAGGAGTTTGCCATAATCTACGCCGGAATGGGTGATACCGATAACGCGTTTGCGTGGTTGGAGAAAGAGTACATCGAGCGATTTGGAGGACTGATCTACTTAACGGTTGAACCACTGTTCCAACCTCTGCGGTCGGACCCGCGATATTATTCAATGGTCAATCGGCTCAATCTACCCGCGCTGAATACAGCCTATTAGTACTGGCTCCGCAAATCTTTCAATATCAACCTCAGCTCTCTCGTGACGCCATCCGAATCTATTAGTTGGGAAACACTTTCATTCAGAAGGGTGTCCAGCAGATCTAACACGCGCTGCGGTACATTTCTTCGGAGTGACTTCACTGGCAAGCGATTTGGATCGTCCGGAAGTTGTCCAGTCAACAATAAGTAGCAAATGACTCCTAACGCATGCAGATCTTCGTCCGTTCCCGCCGGTGCTGCAATGGGCTTTTTTAAACTATAGGCAGGTGTTAACCAGCGAGGCGGATCTTGCTGACCAATCGGACAGGCACCTTCAAAGTCTACTGGTCGCAAACCATTTTCAGTGGTCAAAATGAGGTTAGATGGTTTGCAGTCTCTCCAAACCCAGCCAACACGGTGCATCGAAGCGAGAAATTCGGCAAGGTCTAGTACCAAAGTCAAGGATCTGACTACGGAAAGCCGCCGCCGTTGCGCCAACAGAACTCCTTTCAGATTCTCGCCTTCAACAAACTCAGTTAGTAGATAGTAGTTGTCCGATTCTTGAAACGAAGAATAGACGCGTGGTAAATCAAGGCCCTTTGCGCGTAGAGCTTTCATCACGCTCTCTTCACGCATCACTCGTAATTTACCGTCAATACCATCCCAATCAAGTTCGCCAAGAGCTCGCCCTTCCTTTAACAAGCAAAGGCGAGGCGGAGTGGAATCCAGGTCGAGCACTTGATAAACGCCACCCTTACCGCGTTGCGAGATTGCCCTGATGATCTCGAAACTTCGATCTTGAATAGAGGCTCTCGTGCGAAATTGCTTTCCATTCGATTCGGTTGAAGGTTGGCGCACGTCCGGTACGAGGTTGCCTTCAAGATCCTTCACCGCCGGCACTCGACAGCCATTAGCGAGTTCCAGATCGAGCTTTTGATAAGCGCCGTAGCGGTAATAAACGATACTCCCAGGTTTGAAACGAGTATCAAAGGGAACGGTTGGACCAGCCAGGTCTGCGGTTAATCTATCGAGTTCGTAAGCAAGAAAAGTGGCTTCCTCAAAGTTGCGAGTGTAGACCGTAATAATCTTTCCGATTTGGCTGTAGGAAGCGCCGATTCCTGAGTTTAGTCGTTCTATATCTTTAAGTGAGACGGGCGCTTTAAACTGAACGTTTTGCCGTGTGAGAAAACTACCGACTTTTTCTAAGAGAACATTTGCGCTCAAAATCGTTGCCGAAAGGTGAAGTTTGATTCCTTGCTCGGGATCTTCCGCTAAAGGCCCGCGACTATAGCGCCAGGAACTACCTTTAACTTCAACCGGAAGAAAACTCGCGCACAACTTACCCCATTGCTTCCCTGACAGTTGCGCTCGGGTAACGCCTGACAAAGTAGAGCCGTGCTTCGTCTGCCTGTCAAAGTTTGTTTTGGCTGCAGCTAACACGGCTCGTGATACTCGTTAAAGGAAGCTTGTGCTGACGCTGAGACTCACAGACCGGAATCGATGCCCTGGACGGTTTCCTCGAAGTGTTTGCGAGTCCAGTCGCCGCACATTCCATTCGAGACGAGATAAGCCCGTGCCTTACTTAAAGCGGGGTCCGCGTTATTATCGGTGCCCAAGAGGCGCGACAACTGATCTGCGAACGGAGCGCCGGTTGTCGGATCGTCATCGACAAACTGCAGCATATAAGTCTTCCATTCGTTTGATTTGATACCCCCGATAATTGCAGCCTGGGCCAATCGTTGATTCTCAGCCGCAGCGATCGGCCCAGATGGATCATTAGCGTTGAGCTGTTTTTTCCTGTTCAGGACAAGGTCGGTTATGGTTTTTCTTGCCATGTCATTCTCCTTTTTCATTAGGCCCAGCCGTTACCAAGGTTGAATAGATCCGACAGTCTGAAAACGCCTGGTTCCTTACCCAGGGTCGGATACCAATTCGCTTCATTAAGGATTGAGTGTTTACTGATACGCGTCGCGCCAACTAGGACCTCGGCGACAATTGTGCTGCCAACGGGTCCAAGCGTCTCACCGCGGCTAGCCTCGGCGAGAATGTAGTACCAGAGTGGTGTCTGCTCGAGAAATCCGGACTGCTGCAAGACTTCAGCCTGGTCCGGGTTGGCTGCTGTTCTTTTCAGGTCTTCGGGACTCAAGACTTCTACTCCGATAGCTCTTGCTACGCGTTGACCCGTCGGCAAACGTAACAAGTAACCACGAAGCAGGTTTCTGACTGCCAGACTCGCCTTTCGTCCGGTGAGTGCACTCCCGTGAGAATCTCGCAGACTGCGAAGCGGTTCCACCAGTCGAGTATCAATCCGGCGCGCAAAGTTAGGTCCATCCACGAAACGTTTCCAATCGATGATCCAGTGATCGGGAATTTGTTCGAACTCTTTGAACTGATCTCCTCGGAAACTCGTGGCATCAAACAAGTCGAGTAGACCAACCTCCGTATGAAATTCGTTGTAGTTGTAACTCATTCGGACCATGCTGTGGCCAAAGCGAAACACTCCTGCAGAGAATTCCAGGGGCATGTAAGGATCACAGGCGATCGGTTTGTAAAACTGATTTCCACTCTCAAGCACCCGATCGACGATGCCAGGGTTTGCTATTCGTCTCAGAAAGTCGTGAATGACGAGCCACTGAAAATGTTGGATTAAGGTCTTCTTTGCTTCTGCGAAATTTCTTCCTCCAGCTACTAACGTGTTGTGTGCGTGAACGAACGCGACGTGTAGCTGAGAGATGACCAGGTTTTCATCATTTCTAGCGTCACCAATGATGGCTTTTCGGTCCGCATCAGGATTATCCGAGCGGGGTTGGCGCCTCAAATCATTCATGATCCCTTTACCCTGCGGTCGGTTACCGGTTTCCGCACAGGGACCAAGTAATAACGAGTTGCATTGTTTCGGAATGGGCCAGCCATTGGTGGCCGTGCCGTAAACACTATCGAGATCAAGTGTTGGGGTTCGTCCATTCTTAAGGGCCTGGCTCAAGTCGTTCCTGGTCATCGGGGCGAAGTATCCCTCGCTGATATCGACGACTTTGTCAGATTCAGTTTCAAGGGTTATTTCGTGGTTTAGGAATTGTCCAAAGTAGGTGTAGGCCGAAGGAATTTTCGAGTCGAACTCGGGAGCTCCCGGGTCCTCCATGGTCTCGCCCAACTTGATCAAGGAGTCGATCGTTGCATCTGAAATTGGCAAACGACTATCTGGCTCGATTTGGAGATCCTGGAACATGAAGCCAAATCCTGTAAGGCCCGTGAGGACTGGCGGTGTAGCAACTATGAGCAGATTGGTATTCCGTAGGCCCATTTCATTGAGAGTTTTATTTATTTTGTCGAGGGAGATGACCTCTCCATGGTGCATTCGTGCCATGTTGGTTGCCGCTCCTTAAATTGAAAATTGTGCAAGTAACGAGGGAAGGATAGTCTTACGAAGCGTGGCCGCTCTCTCTTCTGGACTCACCCTTGCTGCTTATTAACCAACGAACCGAATGACCCCGAAAAACATCAATGGTTCATGGCAGAATCTAGAAAGGGTTAGGTTTGAGGAGTTAGTTGTTGCGGCAGGGGAGGAAGATCCAGACCGCTAGTTGAATTCTCTGTGCCACCTCAGTGCTCTTAATGACTCTGTGGTGGACCTAATTCTAGTCCAACCACCACAGAGACACCGAAGACACAGAGGTTGCACAGAGAGCGATTAGGAGACAACGCTATTTCGGTCGGACTAATAAAAACCAGAACGCTAATGACGGATGTCCAGGAAACTCAATGCACCACTTTGGTGGAGTACAAGATCCCGTACATTTCGTCTTTATGGCTATCGAAGTCTTTACCATTCGACGCCAGCATCACGTTGATGAACTGAATCTGACCCGCAAACTTTCGGTAGGCAAGCCATTGCAATCGGCGACTGTTGTCGGGCTTTTCGGGGTTGGCTTCACGAAATTGGACGCCTTTAAGACCGTCAATCTCGACCCACTTCCACTCATCAACTTCGCCGTTTTTTGCCCTTGTTTTGGCCTGGTCATACCAGGCTTTGATGCTTGCGTCCGTGGGAAATGTTTCGCCCATTGGTGAAATGCTCACGATCAAGTTCGCGCTACTGCCCGGAGCACTCCACACGAACGATAGCGACTCCTTTTCATGTTGCTTCCAGCTTTCGGGCACGGTCCAACTCATACCTTGTTGTTCCCACTTAACGTCCTGGCCTCCAGCAATTGCAGCAGCTTGTGCAGCGGTCGGAGTGCCGTGCTCTGCGGTTGCCCCTCCTGCGTCGGATGACGAAGAGGATCCTGAGCCAGAGGAACTGCCGGTCGACTTACCTTTGAATCGGCTCGAAAGATTGCAAAGAGACAAGGCCAACCCAATACAAATAATTACGAGAATATGTTTCATGGACAAACCCCGAGTGGCGGTGTTGGCAAAGCAAGCTGCTTCTAGTCTAAAAGTGTCTGATAGTCAACAGGGCCAGGGCCAACACATGGGCAAGGTCAGGGGTTAGGGGCAGGAGTCTATTTTCCATTTTCCATTTTCCGGAATCATTCCCCCCAAGCGAAACAAAGATGTCGGAATTATTGCGCTTTAGAAACGCAACAGAGTATTTGGTAGAAACCGAGCCTGGACTGGTATTTCTTGAAGAGTCAGAAAATGGAAAATGGAAAATGAAAATGGCAAATAAGCTCCCGCAAACTCCGACCCCTCTCCCCCAACCTCCACCCTCTTCCCGTTCCTACTTCAGTCTGCTATCCTAAGACCCTTCCCTACAGTTCAGCCCCTTTCATATTTCTTATGCTTTTTAAAAGGTTATACCTTTGGGGAGATTACTGTTATGAAAACCGCCGACGCACGACCGCCGGTCCTAGTTTTGGCCGTAGTTCTTTCAACTTTGCTGATTACTCTTGGGGCTTGCCAACGCTCGACAGTTAGCGAAACGAATCTAAATACAAATATTTCCACCAATGCGAATGCGAACGTGTCAGTTGCTAATACCAATACCGCTCCACCTATCTCAGTCATCGCCGCTCGCGAGCCAAATGCCTATCGAGGCACTCTTGTTTTTACAGCCGAAACGGAAGGCGGTGACAAGGCGATCGGGATTCCTACCCTGTCAGCAGAAGTTGCCAGGAGCGGCGAAGACCGCCGGCTTTCTTTCAAACTTCCTGATGGCTCTGATCTGATATACATCGAGCATGGTGGCAAGCCTTATGTGATTGCTCCTGCTCGCAAGCAATATGCGGAATTGACGCCCGAAGCGACGGGATTTCAACTACATAAACTCATGACCCCGGGCCAACTCGTGTCCTACCTCGATCGCTTGCAAGGCATCGAATCGGCTGGTGAGGAAACCGTCAATGGACGAACGGCCTTGAAGTACCGATACGCGAAGACTTCGAACACGAACACCTCTGCCGGTCAGGTCAACACTGAGTCATTTATTTTTGTCGATAAGGACACCGGGTTACCTCTGCGAGCGGAACTCTTCAGCGAAGCCAGCGGTAATGTACAAGGTGTAAAAGCCGCGAAGGTTGTAGCGGAGATGCGAGACATCTCGACAGATGTCAGTCCGACGCTTTTTGAGATACCAAGTGGTATGAGTGAAGTGCCGCCGCAACAAGTGCGGCAACAAATCGATGCGGTTACAAATACAGTTGCGGCCGTGCTGAGAACATTGCTCACGAATATGAACAACAGTTCGAGTATCCCAACGCCTTCCCCAACAGTCACCGTCTCTCCAGTGGTTAACCCGACGCCCTAAGGAGGCTTGATGCGATATTTTTTAATTCTGATCCTCGGAGTATTGCTTGGTGGCGGAGCGGCGGTCTTTTTCCTGGGAACTCCCAGGGCCGGCTCTGCGCCAGGCGTGCGAGTAAAAGCACCTGAGCAAGGTGGCGATCCTCCGGGTACTGTTACGCTGAGCTTAGACCAGGGTTTTGTCGATGCCGTACTAAGCACGACATTTTCAAACCTCGGTTCGCCAACATTCCGGTTGAGTCAGAATGAAAACACCGGGACTGGAACATTCCGTGAAGCGCTGTTTCAGGGTGGGTGTGACAACACAATTACCATTCTTTCCGAAGGTAGTGGCGCCAGGACCGGAGTCGAGTTTAAGAACGGAAGTATTAATGCTCCGATGGTTTTCTCGGGCAGTTACAACCTGGTTGGCAACTGCATGCAATTCAAGGGATGGGCGCAAACCACTATTCAACTACAATTTGATCAACCAAAGCAGACAGTTTACGGGTACGTGAAAGTGGATGGTGTGAATCTTGAAGGTGTAGCGCCTATGGCTAACGCGCTCGTAACTGTGTTTGTGCAGAACGCGATCAATCAACGTGTTAACCCACTGGTACTGGTTAACGAACGCCAGCTGTCACTACTTGTTCCTGTTAAAGCGGCTAATGGTTCTGTGAAAGCTGCTGCGAAAGACGTTCGCGCGGAGATGCTTGATGGCTCGTTGAAACTGCACGTGACTTACGAATTCTCAGGCGTCAAAGGAAACGAAGGAGACTTACCCACAACTCACTAGAATCCCGCGGTCAGGAAGAGTGGCCGCTTTGCCACCCTTCCTGACTGCGGGATTCTAGTGACTAGTTACCTGCGCAACGGCACCTTCAGCAAGTTCTCGTTGTTTAGTGAAGTGGTCCACAATCTCTTCCGCCGTCTTCCTCCCGACGAAAGGCGTCAACTCTGATACTCCCGCTTTCGCAATTCTCTGAATCGAGCCAAAGTGCCGCAACAACCGGCCCTTGCGTTTATCGCCGACGCCCGGGATTGCAGTCAGTTCAGAAGTGAAGTCTCGCAATTCGCGACGTTTACGATGATAGGTAACTGCGTAACGATGAGTCTCGTCGCGGATCATCTGCAAGAGACGCAGTATCAGTGAGTGTGGATCAAGATAGACTGGTTCATCTTCACGACCCTTGACCAGCAAGTAGGCGACATCATTGTGACGTTGGGGCGGCTTGACGATGCCGACCATCGGGATCGCCTCGAGATCCAGTTCACGCATCGCCTCGGCCGCACCGTGCAACTGCGCCTTACCTCCATCAATCATTACCAGGTCTGGAAGTGGCTTTCCTTCTTCGAGAAGGCGCTTATATCGACGCAGCACAACTTCCCGCATTGAAGCGACATCGTTCGCGCCCTCAACAGTTCTGATCTTGAATTTGCGATACTCGGAACGATTCATCTTGCCGTTATCGCACACCACCATGCCGGCAACATTTTCAGCACCCTGGATGTGAGATATATCGAACGACTCGATGCGAGCGGGAAACCGCGGCAGCTCGAGAGTTTCCTGTAACTCTTCGAGTACCTGTTTCATGTCTGGCTTGAGAATGCGAAAGCGAGTTTCAAAAGCAAGCTTCGCATTCTTGTCGACGAGATCGATCATGTCGCGCTTCTCGCCGCGTTGCGGCACTGAAATCTTGACGCGTCGTCCGCGGCGGCTGCTTAGCGCCTTTTCCAACAACCCTCGGTCGGTGAAGTCTACTGGTACAATTACCTCTCGCGGCACGTAATCAGAAGCGTAATATTGCGCCAGCACTTCACCTAAGAATTCAGCCGGCTCAAATTCGTCAGGTGTTATATCTTCCCAGAAGAACTCGCGACGCCCGACGATGTGACCTTCACGCATGGTGAATAACTGCAAAGCCAGTCGTTGTCCCTCGCGGTAATAACCAAAAATATCGACGTCACTTTCTGACGCAGTGGCCATCTTCTGTTGCTCGGAAAGTTTAATAACGGTCTTCCGGAGATCTCTGTATTTGGCCGCGAGCTCATACCGTGTTTCTTCTGACGCCTCAATCATCCGCCCTTCGAGTGTGTCGGCTAACTCTTTGTTACGACCTTCTAGCAATAACCTCACGTCTTTTACTGCCTCCTGGTATTGCTCCGGCGTGCAGAGTCCTTTGACGCATGGTCCAAGACAGCGCTTGATGTGATACTCGAGACACGGTCGTGGTGCCTTGCCATCAATCTCGATATCGCAAGTTCGTAGTTGGAACGTACGATTGATTACATCGATCGTTCGGCGGGCCATGCTTGCCGGCAGAAAAGGACCGAAGTACAGCGCTCCGTCTTTTTGAATGCGGCGGGTGATGATGACCTTCGGAAAAGGTTCGTTGACGGTAAGTTTCAACTGCGGATATGACTTGTCGTCTTGCAGCTTAATGTTGTAACGAGGTTTATGCTTCTTGACAAGTGAGGCCTCAAGGATCAAGGCTTCGACTTCATTGTCGGTGACGATGAACTCAAGGTCCTTGATCTGCCGAACCAACGCGTCGGTCTTGCGATCGAAAGGCCTGGTTTGGAAGTAAGAGCGGACTCGGTTGCGAAGATTCTTCGCCTTACCGATGTAGATTACCTTCCCGCCTGAGTCCTTATGGAGGTAGACGCCCGGTGACGGTGGGATTTCCTTTAATTTCTCTTCTAACGACACTTCTAATCAACAACGCCTTCGCCGTAACTCAATTCTAGCTTACTTCGTCAAATACTCCTTGTAGGGGCGGCAACTCCGTGGCCGCCCCATCTTGACGCACGACGAACTGATTTTCATTACATTGCGTCCCCTCACGACCTTTGAGGTTAATTCTTATCCAACCATGTTAGGATTGCCGGCACCAACATCGTCGCCCATTTCATGAGGAATGCGATAGTACTGACAGACGACAATTCCGACCCGACCCAGTCGCCCC
>DATIBX010000700.1:0-3248 GCA_035457105.1 Pyrinomonadaceae bacterium | reverse complement strand
GGTCCGCTGTACTGGTGGTGAGAAACTCAGAAATCGTCTGCCTCTTGCGCGATACCATTTGACTGTTCTCTCTTCTGCTATTCACTCATTCAGGCCAAACCGAATGCCCATTGCCTTCAAATAGGGCTCTATGAAAGCAGTGATCTCGCCAAGATTCTTCAGGTAGCGCCTTTCGCCGCTAGGGACGTGCGTGATGGTCCCATGCCAGAGTCTTCCGCTGTTTTTGGTGGCGTCCTCTTCGATCCAGACCTTAACGATAAATGAATGAACGTTAAATTCCGCCGACGCATTCTGACCCGACTCTTCAGGTGGTTTCGGTGTCAAGCCGCTTGGTTTCAGCCGCATAACAACGAGAATCGGTTACAGATAGTTTTCGGGGCGCTGACGCGTCTCATCGCCTGCGGCGAGATAAGCACGTCCAATTTCAAATCGATTTTGCGCAGCATAATCACGCCGAACCAAGTCGGCGTCTGCGCAGCGTCTGCACAGCGTCTTTGAGAAAAATTATTCTTTACTTTTTGTCGCCGGCGTAGATCATGGAAGCAAATCGAGGAAAGAAAATGTGAAGGAAACTTGAGAGCCTGAACCAATGCGGAGTATGATGCGCCGAATAGCGGACTAATACGGATTTAAGCGTCGGATGGCGACCGTTCGCGTCCGGCTCGAATCGGAGGTCAGATGAAGAGAGTAACTGGAATTGGTGGCATATTCTTCAGCGCGAAGGATCCGAAGACACTAGGTGAATGGTACAAGACTCACCTTGGCATTGACGCACAAGAGTGGGGTGGTACAGCTGGTGCAACTTTTGATTGGACCGACGCGGACGGCACCAAGGGAACTACGGTCTGGTCCATTCATCCAGATAGTGGTAAGCACATGGCTCCAAGTAAGTCAGGCTTCATGGTCAACTATCGCGTGGACGACCTGGATGCGCTTCTTCAAGCGCTCCGCGCTGAAGGCTGCGAGGTGCTTGAGAAGGCAGATGACTCAGAGTACGGGAAGTTCGGATGGGTCATGGATCCGGAAGGCAACAAGATCGAGCTTTGGCAACCACCGGCCGAGCAATAGTCCCCGACAAAGGTCGCAACAAAGCGACGTCTAATCCCTGGATCAAACAGCAGGTCACCAGACCCGGTCTGGCGAACGTTGGTTGCTGTACACCCTCCCAAACTGGACCGGTACCTAGTGGCTCAATCATCACACCGTTGCTGCAGACCTGCTTCCCCGAAATAGGAAGGTTAAAACCAACCCTGCGACGAAGCCTCCGATGTGAGCCATGTACGCCACTCCTCCGGTTTCAGCTGACTGTGTAATTGACCCAACCCCGTTGATGAACTGCAAGACGATCCACAGACCAATCACCACCAGGGCCGGCATAGGGACCACAGCCCTGCCCATCAACACCTTAACCTGCCCTCGCGGAAAAAGAATTATGTAAGCGGCCAGAACTCCGGCTATGGCTCCCGAGGCGCCAAGGTTAGGGACGCTGGAGCCCGCACTGACAACGACTTGTGCGACCGTTGCAGCTATGCCGCAGAGTAAATAAAACAGCGCGAACTTCGCGTGCCCGAACCGATCCTCCACATTGTCTCCGAAGATCCAGAGGTAGAGCATGTTACCGCCTAAGTGAAGCCAGCCCCCGTGCATGAACATCGAGGTGAAGACGGTGATGAAATCGGCACCCGGATTCTGGGTCAGGCGCCGCGGCACAACCGACCATCGCTCTATAAATGGCTCTCCGCCACTTAACTCTACAAAGAAGAATAGGACGTTGAGCACAATAAGCACGTACGTTACGATCGGGACTGACCGTTCAGCCGAGTCGTCATCGCCGATGGGAAACATATTGACCTCCACCCGGGCTATTCTCGAAGTAATTACAGACGGTAGAACAGGACCAGTGCTCTTAATCAAAAATCGTGCCTCACCCAGATCGGGGCCCTCGAGCTTTTTATTTGTTGAAAAGTTCCCGTGGGCTGGTCCGAATAATTAATTCCGACGATACGAATTCAATCACTAGTGTTCCTCTTCAACACGGTTAGCCATCGCCAACCCATCGTTTCGTTTGTTAGTATGCCGCGCCAGGTTGCCTTATCAATCAAGTCTGAAAGGATACCTATGCGAGTTTTATTAAGTGCGGTTTTCATTCTCTTCGCCGCTCCCGTTTTGACTTCCGCACAGGCGCTCAATCCCGAAATCATAGTCGGTCGCGACTACACCTTTGAGCGGATGGAGGCGAAACGAAAGGTCCATGATGCCAACGACCACGGCACCATTCGACTAGTGGCTTACGTCTACCGGCCTCTCAAAAACGATCGCAAAGAAGCAGTGCTCTTCAGTCATGGCTCGACCGGAGGCCTGATTCGATCACCAAAAGAGGCGATGGATGCGCCGCCGCGCTCTGTGATCGCGTTTTTCGTCACGCGCGGCTACACCCTCGTCGCGCCAATGCGGAGAGGTCGCGGGGAGTCGAGTGGTACTTACGTTGAAGAATGCTCTTTCTACCTCGGCGAGTGCACCCTGGCCCAACAAGTGGAACTGACGGATCGCTCGCTTCGAGAAGCACTGAACGATACGAACGCGGTTATCGATCAAATCATTCTCGGCCGGCTCGTCCCGCGCAACTCCAAACTCCTCGCAGCTGGAATCTCGCGGGGCGGTTTTCTCTCGCTCATGCTGGCTGGTGAGAGGCCGCAAGCAGTGAAAGCAATAATCAACTTTGCCGGGGGCTGGCATTCCGTCACTGCAAAATATCCAATGGCCGACAACAAGTTGCGCCTGGAAGCGCAGACAGTGCGCCTCGCCCAGGCAGGCAAACTGACGAGCGCGCCAGCAATTTTCATCTACGCCGCCCGTGACCCTTTCTACGATCCGAATATTCCGCGCGAATTTTTCCGTTTCTGGCAGGAAGCCGGAGGCAAGGGCGAGTATGTCTACATCACTCAGCACTCGCTCGCTAATGGTCACTTAGTCGCGACCGAGGAAGGGCTCTGGCAGCGTCAAGTAGATGAATTTCTGAAAACGCTTGGGCCGTAAGTGAATCCACTTGTCGGATCCAAAAATTTGTGAGCCAAGCAACAGTGCGCGAATCAACGCTTTCATCTTAATCTTCGGTGTCCTTCGTAAGCTTCACTGCCAATCGCGAGAGCGCGGGAAAGTCCGCAGGAAAAAAGTCAGCGGGAAAGCGGACTCGCATTTCCGGATTGCGAAAAGCTTCGCCACCCAACACGAGCTTTGCCTTGAGTTTA
>DATIBX010000699.1:0-3654 GCA_035457105.1 Pyrinomonadaceae bacterium | reverse complement strand
ACTGACCAGACTCAGCCAGAAGAGCCGGCCCATCGGTTATAAACGATGGCGGGCGGTCGGGTCCGACTTTGCGTCGCGCACCATGAGATGGACGGGGCCTCTTGTCGGCATCTTCATCGTTTATCATCTGCTCCACTTCACAACGGGAACCGTCCATCCTGACTTCCACGAAGGCCGCGTTTACCATAACGTCACGTCAGGTTTTCAGGTTAGGTATGTATCGGCGTTCTACATTGTTGCCATGATTGCGCTCCTGGCCCACCTATATCACGGCACCTGGAGCATGTTTCAGTCAGTCGGTCTTAATCATCCAAAATACAATCGTCTGTTTCGCGCGTTTACAACGATCATTACAATCGTCGTCGTGCTCGGATTCATTTCGATTCCCGTCGCTGTGTTACTCGGTTTTATCGCCTAGAGGCTGCGACTATGCAATTAAATGCCAACATACCTTCAGGGCCGATCGAACAGAAATGGGATCGACAGCGCTTCGAAAATAAACTTGTCAGTCCTGCCAATAAGCATAAGCACAACATCATCGTTGTTGGATCCGGCCTCGCCGGCGCATCGGCTGCGGCCTCGCTCGCGGAGTTGGGCTATCACGTTCAATGTTTCTGTTATCACGACAGTCCGCGTAGAGCACACAGCATTGCTGCCCAGGGAGGTATCAACGCTGCCAAGAACTATCGCAATGATGGCGATAGTATTTACAGGCTCTTTCAGGACACGGTAAAGGGCGGAGACTTCCGCTCGCGTGAAGCGAATGTCTATCGGATGGCCCAGATCAGCCTCAACATTATTGACCAATGCGTGGCGCAGGGTGTGCCGTTCGCGCGAGAATATGGCGGTCTTCTGGATAACAGATCCTTTGGCGGGGCGCAGGTATCGCGTACGTTTTACGCGCGAGGGCAAACCGGACAACAATTGCTACTCGGTGCTTATCAGTCTCTGGAGCGTCAGATAGACGCTCGGCAAGTCGAGATGTTTCCTCGAATGGAGATGCTCGATTTGCTGGTCATCGATGGTCGAGCGCGCGGTATCGTGACACGCAATCTCATCACCGGGAGCATCGACACTTTTGTTGCTGACGCTGTGATATTGGCAACGGGTGGCTACGGAAATGTCTTCTATCTCTCTACTAATGCGAAGCACAGCAATGCAACGGCGATTTGGCGCGCTTTCAAACGAAGCGCCGCGTTTGCGAATCCTTGCTTCACACAAATACATCCCACCTGCATTCCGGTCACCGGCCACTATCAATCAAAGCTGACTTTGATGAGCGAGTCACTGCGCAACGATGGGCGCATCTGGGTGCCGAAAGAAAAGCGAGACACCAAATCGGTGAATCAGATTGCTGAAGCGGAGCGGGATTACTTTCTAGAGCGACGCTACCCCAGTTACGGAAATCTCGTTCCACGCGACGTTGCCTCCCGCGCGGTTAAGGAAGTGTGCGATGCAGGTTTTGGTGTCGGTAAAACTGGACTCGGCGTCTATCTTGATTTCACGGACGCGATCAAAAGCTTAGGCGCGGATGTGATTCGTGAACGCTATGGAAATCTATTTGAGATGTATGAGCGCATCACGAATGAGAATCCCTACGAAGTTCCCATGCGCATCTATCCAGCGGTGCATTACACGATGGGTGGGCTCTGGGTAGATTACAACTTGATGAGCACTATCCCCGGGCTTTTCGTTTTAGGCGAAGCAAATTTTTCTGACCACGGCGCCAATAGGTTAGGGGCGAGCGCATTAATGCAGGGCTTGGCCGATGGGTACTTCATTATTCCATACACACTCGGAAACTACCTGGCCACCACGAGACTTGAAAAGGTTGACAACGGGAATCCTGTCATTCGCGAAGTGGAAAACGAGATCAATGCTCGGTTGACGCGGTTGCTTGGAATCAGGGGAAAACGCACGGTCGATTCGCTTCATCAGGAAGTCGGCAAGCTGATGTGGGATGAGTGCGGTATGGTCCGGAACGCCGCCGGTTTAAAACACGCCCTGGCAAGGATTCCTCAAGTCCGGGATGAGTTCTGGCACAACGCCAACATCCTCGGCGAGAATGATGAGTTGAACCAGGCACTTGAAAAGGCAGGGCGCGTTGCCGACTTTCTTGAACTTGCAGAGTTGATGTGCCTTGACGCACTCCAGCGGGAGGAATCGTGTGGCTCTCATTTTCGCGAAGAATACCAAACGCCGGATGGAGAGGCTCAGCGTGACGATGAACACTTTTGTTACGTTTCGGCGTGGGAGTATGCCGGCACCGACAAGCAGCCAGTGCTGCACAAAGAACGCCTCAGTTTTGAACATGTGCTGCTGACGCAACGGAGTTACAAGTAATGAACCTGACGCTCCATATATGGCGACAAAAGAACGCTCAAACTAAGGGAAAGATGATTCGGTACGAAGCGAGAGACATCAACTCAGACATGTCTTTCCTCGAAATGCTGGACGTAGTCAACTGGGCACTGATTGAAAAGGGTGAGGAACCAATCGCATTCGATCACGATTGCCGTGAAGGCATCTGCGGTTCCTGCGGCATGATGATCAACGGCGTCGCGCATGGACCGCAAAGAGGGACCGCGGCTTGCCAGTTACACATGCGCCATTTCAAAGACGGTGAGACCATTTTCATCGAACCCTGGCGCTCAAAAGCTTTTCCGGTAATCAAGGACCTGGTAGTGGACCGCAGCGCCTTTGATCGGATCATCCAGGCGGGCGGCTACATCTCGGTCCGGAGTGGCGCAGCGCCGGAAGCTAGCACAATCCTAATACGCAAAGAGGTTGCTGAACTGGCCATGGATGCGGCGGCATGTATTGGCTGCGGGGCGTGTGTTGCTGCCTGCCCAAACGGCTCAGCGTCCCTATTCACGAGCGCCAAAATCGCTCATTTGAATTTGTTGCCGCAAGGAAAGCCTGAGCAAAAGCAGCGTGTGCTTCGTATGGTCCAAGTGATGGATGAGGAAGGATTTGGTAACTGCACGATGCACCGTGAGTGTGAAGCAGTTTGCCCAAAAGAAATCAGTGTGAATTTCATCGCACGAATGAATCGCGAGTACCTTGTCAATTCTTTGGTTTCACCTTAGAGACAATACGTTCCGCAATCAGCGTCACAGCTATAGGTTGTTTTCCAGGAAGCGCTTCAGAACCAATGCCTCGTTATGCTTTTCGTCTCGAGCCCCATAGACCAGGGTGATCGTTCCTTCCTTGGCTTTTTGCTTGAGTACTTTGATCAGATCATGGTTATGCCTGATTTCAGTTTCATAGCGTCCGCGGAAACGCTTCCATTTGTCAGGATCATGCGCAAACCATTTACGCAACTCCGTGCTGGGGGCGATGTCTTTTAGCCATAGGTCAACGCTCGCCTTTTCCTTCGTTAGACCGCGCGGCCAGAGCCTGTCCACGAGGATACGCATTCCATCATCCCTGGTCGGTTGCTCATACGCTCTTTTTATCTTGATGTTCATGTTTCACACTCGACTCGGCCTCAGTAGCCCGAGAATTCCTCTGTCCGGATATTGTCATCGTCGACTCCCGCTTCGTTCAATGTTTTCCGCATAGCAGTCACCATTTCTGGGGGGCCAGCGATGTAGTAAATAGGAAGCGTAAGATCACCAATGTATTTCCCGAGCATAGCTTTAGTGAGGTACC
>DATIBX010000698.1:0-33110 GCA_035457105.1 Pyrinomonadaceae bacterium | reverse complement strand
ATCAGCTCAAACTTCTGACCATACTCCGGAATTTCGACGTTCCAACCAAAACGCTCCTTGATATGTCCAGCCAATGCATTTGAGGCCCCAGGTTCTCCGTGCGTCAAAAATGTTTGGTTTGGCACACCAGATTCGATTCCTTCCAGCCACCGCAACACTTCCTTCCAGTCAGCGTGTGCAGAAAAGCCTCCAATCTTTGCGACGCGACAACGAACAGGAATCCACTGGCCCAACACCTTTACCTCATGTTCACCATCCAAAATTCTACGTCCCAAAGTGCCCGCCGCCTGGAAACCAACAAACACAAGTGTGGTTTCGGGATCCGGAACCAACCGCAAGGCGTGATGCAAAACTCTTCCTCCCGTCATCATTCCCGAAGCGCTAATAATGATCCGAGCGCCTTTTGCATCGTTAAGCCTCTTTGACTCTTGTCTAGTTGCGGCCGTAATCATTGAATGGGTGCGAAGCGGATGGACATGTTGGCGCAGAATGCTGGCATATTCCTCATCATGTTCTTCTTTGCGATTCGCATAAGCGGCTGTAGCTGCCGCCGCCATGGGTGAATCCACCGAGACCGGGAGAATCGGGATTGATTTCTCTTCCTCCAACTCACGAATGAGATAGACGATTTCCTGTGTACGGCCCACAGCAAATGCCGGAATAAGTATCGGAGCAGCCCGCTTGGCTGAGTCGTTGATGATACGGGCGAGGGCCACTTTCGGATCTTCCGGGTCATGCAACCGATCGCCATAGGTCGATTCCACCAGCAAATAATCGCACGCTGGAGGCGGTACCGGATCTTTGATGATTGGCTGATCGTAATGGCCCAGATCACCCGAGAATAGGATCTTTCTTCCTTCGCCATTTATGCCCACGTGGTCCAACTCGAGCAGCACCAGACTTGAACCAAGTATGTGCCCCGCAACCCGAAAGCCCGCCTTCATTCCCGGCGCAACCTGAATCCGCTCGCCAGTGTTGGCAACCGGTCGAATTAGCTCAAGGGTCGCCTCGGCATCCTTTTCGGTGTACAGCGGCAGAGCTGGTTTGTGCTTGGTTAAATTGTGACGATTACGATAGTCAGCCTCTTCTTCCTGCAGCCTGCCAGCATCGGGCAACAGAATTTTCAACAACTCGGCTGTCCCTTTGGAACAGTAAACCGGAGCATGAAATCCCTGTCGTACAAGTCGCGGCAAGAAACCAGTGTGATCTATATGAGCATGTGTGATGAGAATGGCGTTGAGAGATCGAGGATTGAATGGTGGATCCTGCCAATTACGTTCGCGGAGTTCCTTCAAACCCTGAAACATTCCACAGTCGACCAGGACCTTGGCCCTGTCAGTCTCTACCAAAAACTTCGACCCGGTAACAGTACCCACCCCACCCCAGAATGTAATTGTGGCCACGAAGTCCCCTTCTCTCGATCAAACTGTTACTGGATTTACTACTGGAGTCTGATTCACGAGCACTTTTCTGCTGTTACCAAACCAAACAATGATCGCGGGAATGATTAGAGCAAGATTCCGCAATGCAGTACTGACACCCAGTTGACTGGCAATGATGCCGCCAAAACACCCACACTCGAGCGGCTCGCCCTTCAATACGTAAACATAGAAAAGAGCGAAGCCAGCAAATCCAAGTAGTAAGAGTGCCGCAGCAATCGCTCCGACCCGGATGGTTCTTCTTAGCATTAGTAAAGTGGCTATTACTACCTCAGCGAGAATCACAATACCAGTCACGGGCCAGGACCATCGCTGGGGATCAAAGCCTGAAGCGGTCAGAAGTTCGCCAACGTTTTGGGCGAATGCCGAAATAACTGCCAGTTTGGCAATAGCAGTAAAAAGAAAGAAGGCGGCCAACCCAAACCGTGAAATTCGGGCCAGCCATTTCAAGACTGTCTTTCCGGCGAATCTAGACAAACGGTATTACTCCGTACCCGACCGACAATCAGGCGGCCAGGGAAACGACTTTGTCCGCAGCGTCTTTCATTCCTTTTGCGACAGTGAAATTCATTCCCGAGTCGCGAATCACACGCTGACCTTCTTCAACATTTGTTCCTTCCAACCGAACTACAACTGGAATTTTAATGCCGAGATTCTTGGCAGCTTCAACCACACCACGAGCCACCATGTCGCAACGAACGATGCCGCCAAAGATATTGATTAACACTGCCTTGACATTCTCATCTGCTAACAAGATGCGAAAGGCAGCTTCAACTCGTTCCTGCGAAGCGCCACCGCCCACATCAAGAAAGTTTGCCGGCTCGCCACCAGCCAGTTTGATGATGTCCATCGTAGCCATCGCCAGACCAGCGCCGTTAACCATACAAGCGATATTTCCATCCAGCTTGATGTAGTTCAAATCGAATTTTGAAGCCTCGATCTCGAGTGGTTCTTCCTCGTTCAAATCTCGCAGTTCGAGAAAATCCTTATGACGGAAGAGTGCGTTGTCGTCAAAGTTAACTTTCGCATCAAGCGCAATCAGACGATTGTCTTTGGTGAGAAGAAACGGATTGATCTCCATCAATGAAGCGTCGAGTTGTTCGTAGGCGTTATAGAGGGCTTGCATGAACTTGACTGCCTGATTGATCAAATCAGATGGAATACCAAGTCCAAAAGCCAACTTACGAGCCTGGAACGAGCGAAAGCCAACTGCCGGGTTTATCGTTTCTTTCAGAATCTTTTCAGGTGTTTTGGCAGCTACCTCTTCGATGTCCATGCCACCCGCTGACGAAGCCATAAAAACTGGTCTGCTCGTCGTGCGATCGAGCACGATGCCCAGATAAAACTCCCGATCAATCGGGAGTCCTTCTTCCACCAGAAGTACTCGGACTTCACGACCTTCTGGTCCAGTTTGATGAGTGACCAGATTCATTCCCAACATCTGCTTCGCAATCTCCCGGGCTTCTTCAGGACTCTTCGCGAGTTTTACGCCGCCACCTTTACCTCGACCTCCGGCGTGAATCTGTGCCTTCACTACGACCACGTCAGTTCCAAGTTGACGGGCAGCTTCAAAAGCTTCCTCCGGGGTATGAGCGACCAGGCCTCGCGGAACAGCGACGCCAAACTTCTTCAATAATTCTTTGCCCTGATATTCATGAATTTTCATGCAACAGTCTCAAACTAACTTTCTATGACTACTGGAATGGTGTTGTGGAACGAGGGTGAGTGTATCTTATCGGTTTATCAGTTGTCAGTTCTACCTCGGGAGCAGGAGGTGTCCTAATCTGAATGTTTTCTGTGCAACCTCTGTGTTCTTCGTGTCTCTGTGGTGGCTAAAATACTAAGAGAGACACCACCTCAGAGTCACAGAGAACACTAAGGTTGCACGGAGTAAGTGAAACTAAGACACTCACGAGCGCCGCTTTGTATTTATCTGGGCGGCATTGACATTTAACTCAAAAAGTTTTACCTGGGGCATTAGTGAAAAAGAGATGCTTAGGGAGAAGTAATGAGCGAAGTCGTTGTTACATCGAAAAAGAATCTGCAGAACGAAGTGCGCTACGGTGCTGGTCAGACACTTATTACTGACGAGCCTGCTGAGCTTGGCGGAGAAGGTGCTGGGCCAGATCCCTATACGCTTCTACTAGGCGCGCTGGGCAGCTGCATTTCAATGACTGTGATGTTATATGCACGAAGGAAACAGTGGCCGCTGGAGAAAGTAACCGTCCGACTAAAACAGAACCGGATACACATCAAAGATTGCAAGGAATGCGAACAAAACTTTGAAGGCCATGTTTCTCGAATAGAACGCTCAGTAAGTTTTGAAGGCAACTTAACTCCAGAGCAACTCGGCCGCCTGCACGAGATCTCTCACAAGTGTCCGCTTCATCGGACCCTGACATCACCGATCGTGATCGTCGACACGCCGGAAGCTGAGGAACTTACAGATAGTCCCGCCGGAGACTTCTTCTAAAAGATGCCGAATGAAAAGGGCTTTCAACTTTCTTGGTTGAAAGCCCTTTTGAAATGGTCGGGACGACTGGATTCGAACCAGCGACCTCACGCACCCCAAGCGTGCGCGCTACCAGGCTGCGCCACGTCCCGTTGCAGTCTTAGTATCCTGCTAATGCTGAAATGTCAAATTGTAGGGGCGGCACTCCGTGGCCGCCCCACGTTCCGGGAGAGTTCTTCATTGGCAAAGCACGCGACATAATCCCAAGTTAGTTCCGACCACAAATAAATCTTCTCCGACGAAAAAGGGGGCGGCCACGGAGTGACGCCCCTACAATTTAGATAGCTTTTAAACCAGATCACTTGGCGCGATTCTGATTTTCCTTCTCTAACAAACTGAGAAGCTCTCGAAGCTCAGCAGCGAGTTTCTTCAGCCCTTGTCTCTCTTCAGCAGTTCGGTGCGCGATTGGTTCGCGAGCAAAAGAGTTGGCCGCCGCGAAATCATCTCCAGGCGTAAACTCGACGGGCAGCGTGGGCTGGGATGAATCATCATCTGCACCAACAATCTTGAGCTTACTGCCACCCCGCAACTCGTTTGTGAGCCTCTTTTTGGCTCCCGCGATTGTGTATTGATCCTCGTAGAGCAGCTCTTTGATCCGGAGCGCCATCTCGACGTCGCGCTTACGATAAACCCGTTGGCCGGCACGGTTCTTCTGAGGGGCCAACATCGGGAATTCTGACTCCCAGTAGCGGAGAACATGGGCTTGGACGCCGGCCAGATCACAAACTTCTCCAATCTTGAAGAAGAGTTTTTCCGGAATTGCAACAGCGGGACGGCTCATATTTATATCGCTATCGGGGATCAAACGGAGCTGGCTTTCCTTAAGCTGGCGATACGGGAAGTATGGATACCTTTGGCGAGTTTGCCAGCTAAACCTGTTATACGGCGGACATGTTACCCGTGCATACTTTCACGTGTCAATACTTATACTTAGCACGGCTCAGTTGAAACTCCGTCTTAAAAGTATTGTCTGAAGTGAGACGGGCTAAAGATAAGTAAGTTAAGGTTGGGTTTTCTCTGCCGCACTCTGCAAAACAAACCAACAACTTCTTGTTTTGATAGCAATACCGAGAACGCTGCGGATTCGCAGAGGACGCTCAGGACAAATAGCTTTTCGGTGCCGTTGGACTGAATTTAAGTCAAAACGCTATACTCCTACTTCCCACGAACCAGACTCGGAAGGATCAATCCAACTAGTGACAACCTCGCCAACGACTCTTCGATTAGCGTCTCGTCTGGACGACGTAGGCTTCTCGGATATCGTCAAACTGCGCAACCGCATCATGGAATTACGAGCTCAAGGCGCTGAGGTATTCCAATTTGAAGGTGGTGAGCCGTTCATGCCGACGCCTCAACCAATCAAAGATGCGATGATGCGAGCTCTGACCGAAAACAAGACTCGTTATGCGCCATCATCAGGCGTCTCTGAACTCCGCTCCGCAATCGCCGATAAACTTCGCAGTCAGAATAGGATTCCGGCTCAAGCTGACGACGTGATCGTTGTTAACGGCGGCATGCAAGGATTATTTGGAGCTTTTCAGTCCGTCGTGAATCCTGGCGACGAAGTGCTGCTCTTCTCGCCCTATTGGACCCCGATAAGAGATCTCGTTTCACACTGCCAGGGAAAGAGTGTGCTGGTTCCCACTTCTGAGGCACGAGAAAAAGGCTTTACGCAAACTCTGAAGCGATTTGTGAGTCGAAATACGAAGGCGATCTATTACAACACGCCTCAAAATCCATCGGGCGTAGTTTTTTCGCAAGCAGAAGCGCGCGAGGTAGCCGCGTTCGCTGTGGATCGAGACCTCGTTGTGATCGCCGACGAAGCTTACGAAGATCTGGTTTATGACAGCGAGCATTTTTCTATCGCGTCGCTTGACGGGATGTTTGAACGAACGATCACTTCGTTTACATTTTCTAAATCTTTTGCGATGACCGGTTGGCGCCTGGGTTACGCCGTAGCTAAAGAACCATGGATGACTGGTTTGAAAAAGACAATCCTTTATTCTTCAAACGGAGTATCTACTCCAACTCAATGGGCCGGCGTCGCGGCACTCGGGCTCGAACCAGAAGTGCACATGACAAATAAAACGGCGTATCGCTCGCGCCGAGATCTCCTCGTGTCAGGTTTGAATGAACTGGGCCTGTTCTGTGAGCCACCTGCCGGAGCGTTTTATGCCTTTCCTGACGTGACGCGCATAAGTAACGATAGTCGGGAAGCGGCGGAAATATTGTTGGACCGCGCCGGCGTCGCGTCGGTGCCGGGCGTAGTATTTGGACCAGATGGCCAGGGCCACTTACGTTTTTCTTTTTCAACTTCGATCGAAACTATAGAGGCTGGTCTTGACTCACTTCGCAGACATCTATAGATAATGGTTATCAATGAGGGAGGCAGACGAAAAGGGTTCAGACCAAACGATCTCCGCTAACAATTCTCACCGGCGTACCTCTCGAAGTGAGTTCGACTTCATCCACCAACTGCGAGCCGGTGGTGCTACCAATCCACCTAACTCCATCATTGGCGACGACGGCGCCGTAATTAAAAGCGCAGCAGAGAAAGATACTGTCATTACAACAGATCTGCTGCTCGAAGACATTGATTTCCGACGGACCACCACTCCTCCTTATCTCTTAGGTCATAAGTCACTAGCAGTCTCGTTGTCGGACATCGCCGCGATGGGCGCTCGTCCGCGTTGGGCCCTGATCTCAATTGGCATCCCACCGGATGTTTGGGACACCAATTTTGTGGACAAGTTTTATGAGGGTTTTTTCGAACTAGCGGAACGTTACGACGTACAGCTGATTGGTGGAGATACGTCCCGCAGTCCTGATAAGGTCGTGATCGATTCGATTGTCATGGGCGAGGTCACGACCAATGCCTCGATTAAGCGCTCAGGAGCAAAGCCGGGAGACCACGTGTTTGTGACCGGGTCGTTGGGTGCTGCGGCGGCGGGGTTGCGTTTGATTGAACGTGGTGCACATCTGGCAGATCAAAACCTGGGAGAGGCCGAAGCCCAGGTCCTGGACCATCTATTGCTGCGCCACCTGCGACCTGAACCTCGAGTAGGATGGGGCATGATCCTGGGCCAGGAGCAGCTGGCGACTGCGATGATTGATCTTAGCGATGGATTATCGTCTGATCTGAATCATCTGTGCCGCGAGAGCGGGGTTGGCGTTTTAGTCGATTCCACTAAGATTCCGATTGATGAGCAAGTTCGCGAGCTTTGTGGCCGGCGGGCGCTCGATCCGCTTCAGTTATCATTGAATGGCGGCGAAGACTTTGAGCTCTTGTTTACGGTGAAGCCAGAGAATGTGAAGCGGTTGCCACACCGAGTTGACGGAGTCGCCATAACCTATATTGGTGAGATAAAAGCAGCCGTGGAAGGCATTAATCTTCGAGAAGGGTCACGCGTCTGGCCATTGAAGCCCGAAGGTTGGGAACATTTTTAATCTGAGTCTTTGTACTTTGTACTTTGTATTTTGTACTTTGTGTTTGGCTTCACTGTTTATCTGAAGCACATAGAAACGAAAGTGCAAAGCACAAAGTTATAAGCGCAAAGCGCAAAAATGCATGTTAAAGTTTCGCAATACGCTTTCAGGACAAGTCGAGGAATTTAAACCCATCCGACCAGGTGAGGTTGGAATGTATTACTGTGGTCCAACCGTCTGGAACTATGGCCACATCGGAAACTTTCGCAGCACAGTAGCCGCAGACATCCTCCGGCGGTACCTCGAGTTCAAAGGGTTCAAGGTTAACCACGTTATGAATATCACCGACGTGGAAGACCGCATCATTGCAAAATCACAGGAAGCCGGACTCACAATCGACGAGTACACTGCGAAATATATCGACGCCCTTTGGGAAGACTTCGACGCGTTGGGATGCGCGCGGCCCGTAGTAGTACCGCGAGCAACCCGGCACATTCCCGAGATGGTCACGCTGATCGAGAAGCTGCTTGAAACCAATCATGCTTACAAGTCTGACGGTTCGATCTATTACCGCATCGCTTCGTTTCCTGAGTACGGTAAGTTGTCGAAGATCAACTTTGAGGGAAACATAGCCGGCAAAAGTGAGCGCGTCGATACAGACAAATATGAGAAGGAAGATGCGCGCGACTTCGCTCTCTGGAAAGAACCGGAAACGGAGACTGAGCCCTCATGGGACGCATCAATCGGTCGCGGCCGTCCCGGCTGGCATATCGAATGCTCGGCGATGTCGATGAAGTATCTTGGCGAAACATTCGACATTCATGCCGGCGGCATCGATCTGGTCTTCCCTCATCACGAAAATGAGATCGCGCAAAGCGAGGGAGCGACCAGCAAGCACTTCGTCAACTATTGGATCCACTTCGAACATCTCAAGGTCGAAGGCGAAACAATGTCGAAGAGCAAGGGGAACTACTACACGTTTCGCGACCTGATCGAGAAGGGTTACTCGGCAGCAGGAATCAGATACTTTCTGTTGAGTGTCCCCTACAACAAACAGATCAACTTGAACTTCGACGTGCTCGCGGGCGCGGAGAAGACGGTTGAGAGTTTGCGAGATTTTCGCGATCGCTTATTTGAAGCGAAGACCGAACCCGGCAACAACGAAAAACTTCACGAAGTGGCAGAGCGTGCCTTGAAAGAATTTGAGGAAGGCATGGACGACGATCTGAATACGTCAGTTGCGCTGGCGGTATTGCACAACCTGTCACGTGAAGTAAATCGAGCCTTGGCTCGCAAGCAGGTGAAGTCAGAGAACCAGAAGGAATTGCTCGAGCTTTTAAATCGCTTTGACAGTGTCCTCAACATCCTGGGCCAACCTCAGCGTGAGATGTTGGACAGTGAGATACAAGCGCTCATCAATGAACGGCAGGAAGCTCGGCACCGTCGTGATTTTACTCGGGCCGATGAGATTCGCGACCTGCTGGCCCAACGCGGCGTCATACTTGAAGATACAAAGGATGGGGTACGGTGGCGGAAGTAAGGGTGGTGGTCTTTGGTCTTTGGTCTTTGGTCTTTGGTCTTGTGATCTCTAATAGTCCGTACAAAGACCAAAGATCAAAGACCAAAGACCCAAACCCCAATAACCCATGATCCTGGAAACCCCACGTCTGCTGCTCAGAATGTGGCGCAACGACGATTTCGCCACCTACGAAAAGATGTGTGCCGATCCTGAGATTATGAAATATCTCGGAGGAAGGATATTCGACCGTCTCGAAGCCTGGCGCCACATGGCATTCCTGGTGGGCCACTGGGAATTGCGAGGCTACGGTCATTGGGCTGTCGAAGAAAAAGAGTCCGGTGAGTTTGTCGGTCGCATTGGTTTTCTTAATCCCGAAGGCTGGCCGGGATTCGAAGTCGGCTGGACTCTCGCTCGCCAGGCCTGGGGCAAAGGTTATGCAACCGAGGGCGCACGCCGGGCCTTAGATTACGCTTTCAACGAACTCGACAAAGATCATGTCATCAGTCTCATCCATCCCGAAAACAAAAATTCGATCAAAGTCGCCGAACGACTCGGCGAGAAGCTCGAAGGACAAACTGAACTGTTGGGCCACGACGTGTTGATTTATGGAATCGACCGGCCGAGCAAATAATCTCGGTAAATTGACCGCGATTCTGCAGCTCGCCTACTCCGGAGAGTTGGCTGCGGGCTACGCTTATCGTGGGCATTGGCGCTCCATCAACAATCCCGAACAGAGAGCTCGAATAAAAACAATTGAAGAGGAAGAGTGGCATCATCGCCGGCTCGTCGGTGAAATGCTGACTTCTCTTAAGGCTAAGCCAAATAGAGTTAGAGAAATTCGAGCGACTTTGCTTGGACGTGCGCTTGGTTTCATGTGTCATTTATCGGGTTGGTTTGCGCCGATGTACGGCGCAGGCAAACTCGAAAGAGGAAACATTGTTGAGTATGAAACGGCCGCGCGTTACGCACTCAATTGTGGACGTAGTGACCTGATCGATTGCTTACTGACAATGGCGGAAGTCGAGTGGGAACACGAACGCTACTTTCGTGAACTCATTACCGGACACTGGTTGACCAGGACAATCGCACTCTGGGATGGTCCACCGCCGAAAACTAACATTCGGGAAGCCTTTAAGACTGATGCGGTCAGGACCGGAACGGATTAAATGTCGGGTAAATACGGTTGGGCGCCTTTGTTGGTGTTATTTCGTGTGATTTCGTGGATTGCTTTTGTTGGAGCGTAAACAGCCAATCCACTAAATCACACGAAATAGACGAACAAGAAGCTGACCGTAATCCGACTGTTGACACGATCTGGATAGGCCGGTCGGTAACGCAGAGATAAACTTCCCGGAACTTCCAAATTCCGTGCGCTCGAACTCAAATATCTATGAGAACAACGACCATTATCTTTCTGCTCCTAGTCGTCGTGCTTCAGACGAACGCGCAGTCTCGTCAGAGACTCAAACTTGCAGCAGACGTCAAGGCTGAGTTCACTCACGCTTGGAGCGGCTACAAAAAATATGCCTGGGGACACGACGATCTGGCGCCTCTTTCCAAAACGTTTCACGATTGGCATTCCGAACCGTTGCTAATGACTCCAATCGACGCACTCGACACGATGTTCCTGATGGGGATGAAAGACGAAGTCACTGATACAAAGCAGTATGTGGTCCAGCACCTCTCGTTCGATAAAGACATGGAGGTGCAAAACTTCGAAATCACGATTCGTTTACTGGGCGGTCTGCTGAGTAGTTATCAGTTAACCGGCGATAAGCGCTTGTTAAGCCTGGCCGACGATTTGGGCACTCGACTCCTTCCAGTTTTTGACTCACCAACTGGAATGCCATATCGATATGTAAATCTAAAGACTGGCAAAGTCCGCGACCCCAAAAGCAATCCCGCAGAGACTGGGACTTTGCTGATCGAGTTCGGCACACTCGCAAAACTCACCGGCAAACAGATTTACTACGACAAAGCTAAACGAGCGCTGGTGGAGACCTACCGTAGACGTTCACCCATTGGGCTGGTTGGCGAGTGGATTAACGTAGAAACCGGAGCATGGACCAACACTGACAGCCACATAAGCGGCGCGATCGATAGCTATTATGAGTACCTCTTAAAGAGCTGGATTCTGTTTGGCGACGTTGAGTGCAAGCAAATGTGGGAGAACAGTATAGTCGCCATCAATAAGTATTTAGCTGACGACATCATCGTGGGAAACAAATCTGAACTTTGGTACGGGCATGCTGACATGAACAGCGGGAGCAGAAAAGCGACAACCTACGGAGCACTGGATGCATTTTTCCCGGCGGTTCTGGCACTTGGAGGTGACATGGACCGGGCAAAACGACTACAGGACTCGTCTTTTAAAATGTGGAAAGTGGCGGGAATCGAACCTGATGAATTCGATTACAAAGCCACGAAGATAACGTCGGCAGGCTATCCGTTGCGGCCCGAGATCGTTGAATCAACTTATTACCTGTATCAAAAAACTAAGGATCCGAAGTATCTAAAGATGGGTGAGCAACTCTGGCGCGATTTTGTTCGATATTGCAAGACTGAAGTTGCATTCGCGTCTCTAGAGAACGTACAGACGAAAGAGAAGGCCGATGTGATGCAGAGTTTTCTCTTCGCCGAGACATTCAAATACTTCTATTTACTTTTTACGCCACACAAGAAAACGCTTGAGCTCGATAAGGTAGTTTTCAACACCGAAGCTCACCCCATGCAACGCGCATTGAAATGACAAGCTATCTATGGGCCATTGGTTATCGGTCATTGATGATTTGGAGCAACCAGCACAGGCCGTAGCGCTACTTGTAATCTACTCCAAGATTCTCGAACAAGAACGCGTAAACATCTCGAGTCTGTTCAATCGACTTGGTTGTATTACTAGCACCATGCGCCGAGTTGGTGTCGATCCGGATCAGGATTGGACTATCACCCGCCTGCGCAGCCTGAAGTGCTGCCGCGTACTTGTAATTATGAGCCGGCACAACTCGATCATCATGATCCGCCGTAGTGATTAAGGTGGCGGGGTAATTTGTTCCAGGCTTTACATTGTGGATCGGAGAATAAGCATAAAGCGCTTTGAACTCCGCTTCGTTAGCTTCACTCGAACCATAATCAGCTACCCAGTTCCAACCAATCGTGAACTTCTGAAAGCGAAGCATATCCATGACACCGGCTTGTTCGACGACAGCGCGGAACAACTCGGGACGTTGATTGGACACCGCTCCCACCAACAGTCCGCCGTTTGACCCGCCTTGAATTGCGAGTTTGGACGGAGACGTGTACTTGTTCGCAATCAGGTATTCGGCACCCGCTATAAAGTCATCGAACACATTTTGTTTCTTTAGCTTCGTGCCGGCCTCGTGCCACTTCTCACCATACTCACCGCCGCCGCGCATATTGCACGAGGCATAAACGACACCCTGTTCCAACAGCGCCAACCTGAGTGAACTAAAAGCTGGAGCTGTGACAACGTTGAAGCCACCGTATCCGTAGAGTAAGGTCGGATTGTTACCATTCAGTTCGAGCCCTTTTTTATAGACAAGAAACATTGGAACACGCGTTCCATCCTTGCTGTTGAAGAACACCTGTTTGGTTTCGTAGTTTTCGGGCTTGAAACCTGGAATAGCGATCGCCTGAAAGACGGACGATTTCCTGGTCGCAATGTCGTACTTGTAGATGGTTGTAGGGAAGTTAAAAGAGGTGAAGCTATAAAAGAC
The DNA here is from genome assembly GCA_035457105.1 of Pyrinomonadaceae bacterium. GTDB lineage: Bacteria > Acidobacteriota > Blastocatellia > Pyrinomonadales > Pyrinomonadaceae > PSRF01. Next base: position 20,480 of record DATIBX010000698.1, on the reverse strand, counting down.
GTACTTGTCATCGTTGAGACCGCCAAAGCCACCAGCTGTTCCCAGTCCCGGAAGAGCGATTTCGTTTTCAAGTTTTCCCTCCAGGCTGAAAACATAAGCCTTAGTCGCTACGTCCTTACGCCATGAAGCAAATAATTTACCCCCTGCCGTTCCGACGCCCTGCAGCGGCTCAGTTCTTTCGGGCAATACTTCTTTCCAATTTGCTTCTGCGGGATTCCTGGGATCGACAAGGACCACTCGTCCGTTTGGTGCATTCCTGTCGGTCCTAATCATTAACTTGTCGCCAACATTGTCGACGACACTAAAGCTATCGTTACCGATGTCGGCGACGATCGGTGAAAACTTCTTTTCACCTTTGGAAATATCTCTGTAGAACAGTGAGTTGCCGGTCTTTCCTTTTCCTCGTTCAGAGATAGTCAGCAAAGCAAACCGTTCATCTTCAGTGGTTCCCACGTTCTGAAATCGCTGGGGGTTTTGTTTGTCTTCGTAGACGAGGATGTCGGCTGATTGGGGAGTGCCGACCTTGTGAAAGTAGACTGTCTGAAACTCGTTCTTCGTCGTGAGTTCCCTGCCCTTTTCGGGAGCCGGATAACGGCTGTAGTAGAATCCGTCTCCTTGCCAGGAGACGCCTGAAGCCTTCAGCCACGATAGCTCGTCGTCCAACTTCTTTTTGGTAGCTACTTCCATCACCTGCAAAGACACCCAATCGGAACCACCTTGTGACGTCCCGTACGCGACGTATTTGCCGTCTTTCGAAAGTGAGAAGGCGCTCAAGACAGTAGTTCCGTCCGCCGAAAACTTATTCGGATCCATAAACTCTTCGGCTTTTCCATTGACACCTTTTTGGATGTAGAAGACGTTTTGATTCTGCAGCCCATCATTCTTGGTGAAGAAATAAGTGTCACCACGACGGAAAGGCGCGGATATTCTCGGGTAGTTGTAGAGCTGCGTGAGCCGCTCTTTGAGTTTTTCACGATAGGGTATCTTGTCGAGATACGAGAACGTCAAAGCGTTTTGCGCTTCGACCCAACTGCGAGTTTCAGGGGACTGCTCATCCTCAAGCCAACGATAGGGATCTGGTACCTTATTACCAAAATAGTTGTCGACTACTTCAACTTTTTTGGTCGCTGGATAGACGAGCTTGCCGTCGTTGGCCCGAACTCGATTGATATTTGGCACTAAGGCGAGGCAGGCTAGAGCAATCAGCGACACCCCAATCGTCAGTAGATTTCGCTTGACACTAATAGCCGTCAACTTCGCAGTCTTCTTCATTGGTTTATCTCCGTAAGGTTTTGGATCCAAGATTTGTCGATACTTTAAGCCACTTGAATTAAAAGTTCAAAGCGCGCTTCGCGGAACTTCTCGGTGCAACCTTGGTGTTCTCCGTGTCTCGGTGGTTAGAGCAGTGAGACCGCACAGAGAACAGTTTGACTAGGCGCTACGCGCGCAGTTAGAGCAATTGGACAAGACTTTGATCCTGATCCCGAAACGACTAAGATGCATCGCAACAGCTTTTGATTCTTGATGGAGGAAACTCGCGGATGAAAGTTGATGAGATCGCCCCAGACGTTTTTCGCTTCAGCTTGTATGTTCCCGAAATGAATATTCAGTTTAATCAGTTTCTAGTTCGCGATGAAGAACCGCTGCTTTTTCACACCGGGATGCGAAATATTTTCCCTCAAGTCAGGCAGGCCGCGACGCAGGTCATCGATCCGTCGAGACTCCGATGGATTAGTTTTAGCCATTTCGAGGCTGATGAATGTGGTGCACTCAACGAATGGCTGGAAGTAGCACCGGAGGCAACGGCAGTCTGCAGCTTTGTCGGCGCCAATGTGAGCGTCAATGACTTTGCGAGCCGTCCGGCGCGTGCGATGAACAACGACGAAGTCTTTTCAACCGGCAAGTATCGATTTCGATTTCTTGCTACTCCACACGTCCCCCATTGTTGGGAAGCAAGTCTTCTGTTCGAAGAAACAAACCAGACACTCTTCTCATCCGATCTGTTCTTCCACTGGGGCAATGCAGAACCTCTTACAACATCCGACGTGGTCGGTAAATTCAAAGATGGCTTGATCGTCGATCAGAAGGGGCCTTTCGCGAATGCCTATCCGTATACCCCACAAACCGATGCGACCTTAAAGCGACTTGCCACTTTGAAACCGCAAACGATCGCCACAATGCATGGGTCTAGTTTCAGCGGCGACGGTGAACGGGCGCTGAAGGATCTCGCCGTGGCGTTAAAGGATGTCTTAGGCAACTTTTAAAAGACAGAGGACAAAATGCCGGCCAAAACACCTAAAGAGGCGCACGATCTTTTTGTTGCTTATTTCAATGAGGGTGACCTCGAAAAAGTTATCTCGCTGTATGAACCGAATGCCACGCTTGTAATGATGTCAGAGCCAGTTCAAGGTCGTGAGGCTATCCGAAAGTCGATGGCCATGTTTCTGTCGTTCAAGGGTCACATGGAGTTGCAGGTCGACAGAATTTTTCAGACTGATGATGTAGCTTTGCTGTTTTCGAGTTGGACCTTGACAGGTACCGATCCTCACGACGGCTCCCCACGAGTCAGTTCCGGTCAAACGTCTGACGTAGTGAGGAAACAATCGGATGGCAACTGGCTCTTTGTAATCGATAATCCCGAAGGCGCCGCCTCCGCCAAATAGAGCGTAATTATCGGCTGTTGCCCCAGGTAGTTTTCTTTGGCTACCTAAATATCGGTCATCGATCAGTAGTCATTTATCATTTCCGATTCTATGTGCGACCTTGGTGTTCTCTGTGTCTCGGTGGTTAGAGCGGACGGCCCAAGACCCACCACCAGGGCACAGACAAAACAGGGATCGCACAGAGAAAAATTCGAACTGGTTGAAACGGGGCATCGCAGAGACTGCAGAAAACATGTTCTCAACCCCACCTTAGAAGCGGGTGCCTTCTCAAAAATGACAAATGATCAATGGCCAATGATCAATGACAAATAAGGGTTTCGCTCCCCCATCTGGCTCGATCCCTTCCCCCGATGCTAGAATGCCTACAACCGTTATGTTTACGCAGCATCCACAACATTTTAGGCCCGTTGAGTCCCGAGCGAACCTCTTCGCTGACTAGTCCCCTATTCCAAATAAACTTTCGTTAGTTGAGCTTTCGCTCGACCAGGCTTTCGTTACCGATTAACAACCCCGGTTTTAATAGAATAAGGAGTTAAACCTATGGCTACCAGCGTCTTAGCGCCACCCCGTCGTCCGGAAATCAAGACTGAACTACCAGGACCGAATGCTCGCAAAATCATCGAAGCCGACGAACGCTTCGTCAATCCAAGTTATCCGCGACCCAACTTTAAGTTGGTGGCTGACAAAGCAAGTGGCGTCTGGGTGGAAGATGTCGATGGCAATGTTTTCCTGGATTGCAATGCCGGCGTCGCAGTTTGTTCAACCGGACACTGTCATCCTGAAGTCGTTAAGGCAATTCAACAACAAGCTGAGCAGCTAATTCATATTTGTGGGACCGACTACTACTACAGGCACATGCCGGCCTTGGCGCAGAAGTTGGACGAGATTGTTCCTGTCCCATCGCCCACGAAGACGCACTTCGCGAACAGTGGCACCGAAGCTGTTGAAACTGCGCTTAAGCTTGCGATGCATGCAACGGGACGTGAAAAGTTCATCGCATTCTTCAATAGCTTTCACGGACGCACTCTCGGCTCTCTCTCGCTAACATCGTCCCGAGCTGCACAACGAAAGGGATTCAAACGACAGGCACTCGACGTGGTCCATGTTCCTTATCCAAATGAATTTCGCAATCCCTTCAGCGCGGCTGACTGTGGAGACGGCGGCGCATCACAGGGAGCTTTGAACTGGATCGAAGAAAGACTTTTTAAGACGACCACGCCTCCCGATGAAGTAGCTGCAATTGTCGTCGAGGCCGTACAAGGTGAAGGTGGTTACGTTCCCGCTCCCAAAGATTTTCTCAAGGGACTGAGAAGGATTTGCGACGAGCATGGAATTCTGCTGGTGATTGATGAAGTTCAGTCCGGTATGGGCCGCACCGGAAAAATGTTTGCTTCAGAGCATTATGATGTTCAGCCTGACATTATCTGCCTCGCCAAAGGGATTGGATCAGGATTGCCGATCGGAGCCTGCGTCGCTCGAGCCGACATCATGAATTGGAAACCGGGGGCACATGCCTCAACTTTTGGCGGTAATCCGGTCTGTATCGCTGCCGCACTAAAAACAATTGAGTTGCTGGAAAATGGTTTGGTCCAAAACAGCGCTGAAGTCGGAGCTTATTTAAAAGCGGGGCTTGAGAAACTCAAAGCCAAGTACGATTGTATAGGAGATGTGCGCGGCCTCGGGATGATGATTGGAGTTGAGTTTGTGGAAGACCGAAACTCGATGAAGCCTGCACCAGAGTTGCGAGACCGGATCGAAGTAGCCAGTTTTGAGCGAGGATTGATCCTGTTAGGAGCAGGAACTAATTCAATTCGCTGGTCACCTCCGCTGATCCTGAGCAAAGATAACGTCGACGTAGCTCTCGAAATTTTCGACGCGGCTATCAACGCATCACTCGCGTCATAACTACACGAAACCAGGGTCCAATTAACAACTGATAATTATCAACTCATAATTATCACTTAATTGGATCCTTTTTCCTGCCTAAACTCAATACCGCTGTGGCACCCCTTCGACGCATCTCAAGGTGTCGCGTGCAATCAGCAACTCTTCATCAGTGGGAATGACATAACAAGCGAGGCGGCTCTCGTCCTTACTGATCAATCCCTCATAACCATTCGTCGCACTCGTATTCTTGTCCTCATCCAGCTCGAGGCCCATCCACTCAAGTCCGTTGCAAATTCGAGTTCTTACGACGGAAGAGTTTTCGCCAATTCCACCAGTAAAGATCAGAGCGTCAGCTCCGCCGTTTGCGGCTAGAAAGCCTCCGATGTATTTACGGGCACGGTAGCAAAATATCTCGATAGCCAGATGAGCGCGGCGATCATTATTTTCCTGCTCCTCGGCCAACAACTCACGCATGTCGTTCGTGAGGCCTGAAATACCAAGTAGTCCAGACTGCTTGTTCAGGAGCGTCTCAACTTCAACTGGTTTCAGCCCTTCCTTTTCGCCGATGAAGTCAATTACCGCAGGATCGAGATCACCGGAACGCGTGCCCATCACTAATCCTTCAAGTGGCGTCAGACCCATCGACGTGTCCTGCGAGTCGCCCTCGCGGATACCAGCAATTGAACAGCCGTTTCCCAGATGTAGGGTGATTACATTTGTCTCTTCACGCGCGATGCCACGGAGCTGGCGATAGCGATAGGCGACGTAGCGATGTGACGTCCCATGGAAACCATAGCGACGGATCCGATGCCGGCGATAGAGCTGATACGGAATCGCATAAAGATATGCGTGCTCTGGTAATGTTTGATGAAAAGCTGTATCGAAGACAGCGACTTGCGGTAAGCCGGAGCCCAGCACATCCCGAGCAGCCTGAATCCCTTTGATATTAGTGGGATTGTGCAGCGGTGCGAGTTCAATACACTCTTCTATGGCGCGAATTACTTTCTCATCAATCAGTACAGAGTGCTTAAAATGTTCTCCACCATGAACCACTCGATGGCCGACCGCATGAATATCCGCGACACTGGAAATGGCTTTAGGTCCATTCTCTGAGCCAGCCCAACGGACAATGAATTCCACCGCCGCTCGAGTATCTCTGAGCGTTGCTGTAGAGAGCTGTTTCTCACGATCGGCAGCTTGTAGAGAAACGATTGCTTCACCACCAATCCTCTCAAGACTGCCGCGCGCCAGCCTTTGATCACCATTACTGGCAATCAACGACAGATCAGTAGCTATGATCTGAAACTTGACCGAGGAAGAACCACAATTAAGAACCAGAATATTCATGGCTCAATAGTTTACCCGAGACTTCGTTTATCCGTGCATTCAATCGCTCTTCGTCGACGGTCATAACTCGACCGTCGCGGTAGAGTTCACGCCCGGCAACCACTGTCAGTACAACGTCGCGCCCAGAAGAAGCAAACAAAAGCGTGGCCTCAGGATCGTAATCCGGAGTCTGGTGTGTTCCAACCGTCGAGACTGCTATGAAATCAGCGTTTGCGCCGACGCGAAGAGAGCCACTTTCAGTAATGCCGAGGCAAGACGCACCCCCACTGGTTGCGAGCCGCAAAGATTCCGAGTTACTAATTCTTTCCGTGGAGTTATCCATAGGTGCAACCGCCCTGGATAAGAGGGAGGCAAAACGAGTTTCCTCGATGATGTCGCAGGTATTGTTACTCGCTACCGAATCACTTCCGAGCCCGACGTTGATGCCATTCTTCAGAAACGAAGTCAACGAAGCGAAACCATGGCCCAATTTGGCGTTCGACTTCGGACAATGCGCAATCATTGCTCCATTTCTTGAGATACTTTCAAGATCATCCTGATCTACCCGTATACAGTGAGCCAACAAGGCCTTCGTTGCGAGTATTCCCCGTTGGTTCAAATGTTGAATGGGTGACACACCCGGAACATTCCAGCGTATGTTTCGTTTCTGCAAGCCTTCCGCAAATAGGCCCGTGCCATTTCTAACAAGCAGCTCTTCGGCAACGGACTCAGCCGCATGAATCATCAATGGCAAATTTTCTTTCAGGGCAAAAGCGGCGATTAACTCGAGCTGGGGACCAGACACCGTGTAAGGAGAATGCGGAGAAACGCCAACTCGGACGAGTTCAGTTTGCTGTGATTGCAGCTCGGCGACCTTTGTCTTTAAGATGCCAAAGTTTTCCTGAGCGAGACTAGCATCTGGTCCAAACGATTCCTGGAAAACAATCCCTCTTAGACCAATCGACTTTAACGCTTTCATACTGAATCGGCCTAAATCGCTGGCATCTCCGACTGCCGTAACTCCTGCGCGCACAGCTTCACACGCTCCCCAGAGAGCTGAGACCTCCACATCTTCGTCAGTCATCAAATTAAGCCGGGCCAAAGTCAGTTTGCGAAGCCAGGAAAAAAAGTTTGTCTCTTCGTTTTCCAGGTAACCGCGCATGACAGTTAATTCTAGATGGCTGTGAGCATTAACGAGACCAGGCAGGATGATTGCGGCGCCCAGGTCCTGTAGCGAGTATCCAGGGAAGAGTCGAATCAACTCATCACGAGGTCCAACACCAACGATTTTACTCCCGTCAACCGCCAACGCTCCTGCTCGAACAGGAGAAGACGAAATGGGTAAGAGCCACTGTGCTGTGTAAATTGTTGTCACGATAGCGGGTCAACCCAGACGATGCTGGGTCGAGGTCAACAGCTCACCTCCGAGCGTTCGCAGTTGTCGCAAGAGTCTCCTGTTTCCATCAAGCGAAGTTACCACGCTCACCTTGACTTCGTGCTGACCAACACCGATTTCGCGAACTTCAAAGTCTTCGAGATGAACATGCTCTTTCTCAAACAGATCCAGGAGCCGCTCGAGGAGTTCGCTCGGATCACGCGAGGTCATGGTGTAATGAAACATTCGCCTACGCTTAATGACCGCACGTTCCACCGAACGCAGGACAACTAGAACGACGATGATGAGAGTAGTCGAAAAAGCAGCAATTCCGAAGAGACCTTCTCCAATAGCGATGCCAACTGCACCAACCACAAAGATGGTGGCGGCAGTTGTGAGTCCAGTTACAGAACCGCGCGATTGCAAAATTACCCCGGCGCCAAGGAAGCCGATACCTGTCACAACCTGAGCGGCGAGTCGGGCCGGATCTGTGTAGGGCGCGCCGCCACCAATGTGACGCGAAACGATCATGTAAAGAACAGCGCCCATACAAATAAGTACATTGGTCCTGAGTCCTGCTGCCTTACGGCTGAGTTCGCGTTCAAGCCCAATTGCGCCACCGCAGAGCATCGCCATGAGTAGTTTTAAGGCAACTGTTAGTTCGGGATAATATTGACGAAACACAGTCTCTCCACGCGCTTCAAAGCGGCTAAGGATTCTGGACCGTAATTGCCTGGTTCTTCGACGATTTCAGCTGACGGTAACGCTGCATGATCGAAACTACATAAGCTTTAGTTGAGGGGATGTCGATGCGCGCGACGAACTCGGCGCCAGTCTGAGGCTTTCCCTCTTGTGCCACCCGACTCCATTCAACTACCCGACTTGGTCCAGCATTGTACGCGGCTACCATTCGAGTCTCTGGATCAGTTGCGTCCTGAAACTGCTCGTGAATTTTCTCCAGGTACCAACACCCAACCTGAATGTTGTGTTCTGCCTCGGCAAGGAAGGCACGTGGGTCTGAGGACATCTGCCTTTCGAACTCTTTCATACCGGTGGCCGCCGCCCATTCTCGGCCGACTGCTGGAGTAACCTGCATTAGACCAATTTCGCCGTCTTTGCCGATCTTCCACGGACTAAAATACGTTTCTTCATAAATGATGCTCCAAACAAGATCTGGGTCGACGCGATAGATTGCGGCCTGTCGACTGATCAAAGAGTCGTAGCGATGAGTCCAGTAGCGATTGAGTAAAAAGGCAGAGAGAATAATAGTGAGAACTAGAAGTGCAAAAACGACCGCTCGTTTCATCAAGATTCACAAGACGCTGCTCGAACGATTGAGGGTGAGCTCAAGTATTCCGGCGCCACGAGTAGCTTAATTTTTTCGTTTGAGAGTCGACCAGAAACTGGCTTGGGAGCAAGTATAGTCAACCCCCTCGTAACGCGAACGAAGAGCATGTTCATCGAGCACGTGACCTTGTAACCAAACTTCCGCTTCAAGCGTTGCTCCAACTCTCAGTGGGCCGCCACGCAGCGCTCGTTTATTGACCAGGACTTCTAACTTGATACGTTCGAGGTCCAAATGAATCCAGAAGAGCTCGCCGCCGGAGAGGGGATTTTTCAAAGGCTTAAAGGCAATCACCTGACCTGACAAACTCCAATCATTCTCATGGGCAGCTCTGGCAGGAGCAGCCTTTTCGAGTGGGACCCAACGGGTTTTTGCCGCTTTCCCACTCCGGACTCGGGCGCGGTACGCAAGACCACATAAACCAACGTGGAGTTCAGGAGCACTAAAGCTTGCTGCTCCAACTTCTGTAAGATTCTGCAACTCGAACAGAACCTCACAATCGGTGCCTTCACGAAAACCGTGAATGACGGCTTCGCCTTCTTCGTCGTACTCGGTCAAAGCCCATGGCGAAATGGTCTGAATATAACGCGCGCGAAAACCTGGCCGGCAATCAGCATAAAACAAGTCCCCACTTCCCGACTCGTAGAGTACGGTCCATACCTCGAGACCGCCGCCGAGTTTCCAGCATCTTCCGTGCAGCACTGCGCCGCGCCGATTGAGTTGAGTCGGCTCTCCCTGGTCCCCTGCTCTCTCAGCAAGGTAGTTGAACGCTTTTTCACTCGAGACTTCCAGACCGATTGTTTCAAAAGTTGGATTCATAATTCCGCAGTATTGTTACCGAGTTACCCTTTAATAAAGTGCCTGACTCATTATCACGCTGTGCGCTTTCGCTGTCTACGTTTATTCTTCGTACTCGACTCCTTCTCTACTCGAGGGGCGCGAGTGCGAAAGCCGCGAATGATACGTTCTGGACCATGAGTAGGTTGTTGACCTGAGCGCACCATTTCGGCGAAGAGGTCAACATCATAGTCTGCCTCACGCGACATCTCTTCGCGAATGGAGTGCAATACTTCGAGGAATCTGGGACGGCGATACATTTTGGTCTTTGGTCTTTGGTCTTTGGTCTTTGGATTCTCTGTTAAAACTTACGAAGTACAAAGTACAAAGATCAAAGACCCAAAATCAAAGACCATCTACTTTACTTTCTCGGTTGCTTCGGACACCAGAAACTCAGGTGTCACAATCATTGGAACATAAAAACCGGCGGCAGTATTAAACAAACGTATCCTTGCCTGCCTTCTCACATTTGCCAGATGCCCGAAATTCCAAGTCACGAGATAGTCAATCTTGTGAAAGGAAGCAATCGCAACATGCAAAGCATCAGCAATATATTTTCGATGAAAAATTCCTCTCGCGATATAACCTTCGGCAAGAATGGCCGCCTCTTCAACTAATTCCACCTGCTCAAGTGTCGTAATCAACTTGAGATATGAGGAACGATGAGGCTCTGACACACGAGCCAACTCCGCATTCACCAGGGGTGAAATCACCGCCCGGTAATCCGGCATCTCATGTTCCCACCACCTGATGGTTAGGTCCCGACGAAACGGCTCGCCATTGTCGAGATAAGCGCCAATCACTGAAGTTTCGAGATATAAGCTTTGCTTCATGGAGTTTCCGCTGTGGCTTCAGGTGTACTCTCGGCGCTCCTTGGTCTTTGATTTAACGGCTCGAGTCGCATCGCTCCACGTGCAAAGTCAAAGTAGATTCGAAAGTGCTTCAAGTAGTTTCCCCCGAGTATCCCGCTTTGCGTGAACCCTGAGGTTTCGTTAACCGGCTCAAGGTCCAGGACCGCGGCATTAATCTTTTCCAGTTTCGTCAAGCCTAAACTCAACCTTGGAAGCTGCAACAACTTTACATCTTCAGTAATACCTGCTGCACCAAATACGCGCATCTTTGACGGTTGTAATAGATCCAACAACTGTTCCTCTTGCGACAATTTCTCAGAAACAACTGTGATGCTGGCGGCTGTGTCAATGATGAAGTTCATCGTCTTGTCGAAGCCTTCAAGACCAACCTCACCACTTAAAAATCCACTCGACGTCGTTCGCAGCGGGACTTCCACTGTTCCTTCGGTTGAGATGGCCGCGAGCGCTTGCGCTACTTCACCACGACGCAGAGTGGTCCACGATTCCAACTCATCAGATTGATTCTGCCGAAGCAGCGCCATCTTGCGCGAACCGTAATCGAGCGACGTCAAAAATTTTGATACCACCGAAAGTCCCAGGTAGCCATCAACCGGAACCGAAGCGTCGAAGAATTTTCGAATGTAAACGGGAACGTGATCGATTTTAACGTCTTCAATTTCGAGTGAATCAAGAAACCCATAAACGATCTCGAATTTACCGCCGCCACCGACAGCGCGCGCCATTCCGCCACGAGCTACCGCTCTCAATCCCAGTCGTCTGGCGGTTTCTTCCGAAACGACAGACATCCCCGACCCAGTGTCGAGCACAAAGCGTAAGGGCTCCTTGCCGCCATTTACACGCACCTGCAAGATCGGACGGTTATCGATAGATTCGAAGGAAATGGTGGTCCGATTCTTTCCCTCAGGAACATACAGGGAACCTTGTCGTCCCAGGTAGCGGAGAAAGTCGATCAAGCCTGCAATTCGGGCTCGACGGTCGGCGTCGGTTTTAGGTGCTATGAGCAAAAACCGTTCGTAGGAGTCTGCTGCTTCTTTATACCTCTCACTACGAGCTGCAGCCTGTCCCAGATTAAAAACAAAGTCCGGCTCGTCCGGATCAAGATTGACAGCTCGTCGCAAGCCTGGCAATGCGAGGTGCAAGCGGTTCTCATAAAAATCCACCATCGCCAGTCCGGCCACGGCCAGTGATTCATTCTCGTTGAGCGAAAGCGCGGTCCGAAACTCTTCAACTGACAGTCTGAACTCGCCAGCGCCGAGTATCGCGGCACCAAGAAGCGCATGAGCTCTCGCCGACAACGGATCGACGAGGATTACACGAGCGGCATTGTCGTAAGCACCCTGGAGACTGCGCTGTTTGAGTAAAGTAAAACTAAGACCGAGTCGAGCCTCGTTGTCGTGCGAATCCTTGCTCAACAAGTCTCGGAAGATTTTCTCAGCGGTGGTGAAATCGCCCTGCCGCAGAGCTCTGTAGCCTTTGTTGTAAGCCTTCTTATCAAAGCCGTTGACCGGTTGATAATGAGCCAGGACTAAACAAAAGAGGACGGCGGCCAGACCGCACGCCGCCGCTTGAAAAAAGGTTCGTTGCTTAAGGGACTGCATGATTCACACCTTCTTAATTGAAGTTGTTGAAATCGGGGAGACGAACCTCATCTTTCTTCACTAGACATTACTTAAGAATTTCGCCTGTTTTCATCGACCATAAAACAAGATCTAGCTCATCAAAGTCGACTCGGATGTCCTTTGCGAATCGCCCAAACTCCTGTTCAATCTCGAGATACTTCTTGCGTGTGGCAGGAGGTTTGATGCTGTCTGTGACACCCACTTCGGTAAGACATCTCATTACGTGCTTGTCGAGAATTGCATGACCGCGAATTCCGATGTTTCTAAGAAAGTGACTCGACTCTTTGTAACCAAGGCCCTTCACCTGTTTTTCCTGGGCCAACCAGTCTCGTCGTTCAAAGGGATCAGAGAAACTCTGCAATCGCTTCCGCAACTTCATGCGAAAGCTAGTTCGAAAATAGTCGCGCGTCGTAACGATGTAGGCCGGTCTCGCCACCGGAAAGCGATGAGCTCCTGCAGTCTTTAACGCCTGCGTCATCTCTTCGGGTTGCCCGTTGAGCAGTAGCGATCGAACGGCATCGACAGAAGCGAGACCCATGCGAGCAGAAGCGCCTGCGGTAAAAATACAATAGGCCAGCTCTTCCCAAAGACGAGCATCCGAGCCTTTACGCCAAACCTCACGAAACTCACCGAGTCTCTTTTGAATCTCTTTTCGCCGCACGCGGTGAGTGGCGATTACACTTTCGACTGTCACAGGTTCCTGATTGCGTTGCACGTTGTTTTGTCAATATGGCGATTCTATGAGTGTGCCGGAAAGCTTGTCAACGAATTGGTTAGACGGTGGAGACACCTCTAACCCCATCACCCTCGCAAGTAGGTTTGTCAAGCAAAATCTTTGCGGCGACGCTGTAAAATTTGCGCCCGTAGATCCAGACAAAGAAAAGAATTCAAGGCGCCGACAAACTTCGCTATTATGGCTGGTGAGTCTGCGGCGACGGACTCAGCGCTTGAACATCCCAGTTCGTTAAGGGCGCATCTGATGTAAGTGCTCTCCCTCACATTCCTAACTATGTTTCGCAATTGGCCAGAACCCGCTCTCTATTTACGCCGGCGCATGATCGGCATTTTCGCGTTTGTCGTTCTGGCGTTGGCCAACCCTGCAGCCTTTGGTCAAGTACCACAGTCAACCGCGACGCCCCCGATTCAGTCTGTCACTACTCCCCCACAACGGCCGCAGCCGTCGCCGGAGAGTTCTCCAACACCAAGCGCTGACGGTCGACCTGTCCTTTATGGAACCCAGGGAGTTCTGGTGGAGACTCGAGACGGCAAAGTAGTTTCGGCACAATCAGAATATCAAGGGTTCAATCCAGCTTCAGCAGTTAAGTTGGCCACGGCTCTGATCGCACTGCGGACCTTTGGGCCACAGCACCGCTTTGCGACGGGCGTCTGGGCTGACGGCACACTGGATAAGGCAACCGGAGTCTTAAGTGGAAATCTTTACGTCTCGGGCCGTGATCCTTCATTTCACTATGAGCACGCGATCTCACTCGCCAGAGAGCTAAACAACCTCGGGATTAAACAAGTGACCGGCGATCTTGTGATCGCGCCCGGATTTACGATGAACTTCAACTCGTCGTCGCGCCGCTCGGGTGAACAACTCTACGATACGCTTGATTCCACTCTTCGTCATGCCGACGCCATCAACGCCTGGAATTACCAGCGAGCCTTATTAAAAGAATCGACTGCTCCGGAAACAGTCCCCAGCGTTGCCGTCATGAACGCCGTCCTGGTAGGTCCGGTAGCACCAAACGCAAAGCTGCTTCTGACGCAAAAGTCGAGCAAGCTCGTCGACATCCTGAAAGTACTGTTGTGTTACTCAAACAATTTCATGGCTGAGCGCATCGGCGAGGGTCTCGGTGGGCCGTCGTCGGTTCAGCAACAGCTGACGACGCTGCTGGGAGTCGGGCCTTCAGAGATTCGCCTTTCCTCATTAAGTGGACTGGGCTCAAATAGAATCAGCCCGGCAGTGATGATGAAGATTTACAGAGCATTGCTCAGCGAACTCAAAAAGAATGGTCTGTCTCCGTCCGATATCCTTCCGGTTGCTGGAATTGATCCTGGTACATTGAAAGAGAGATTCACTGGACCAGCATGGCGTGGGAGCGTAATTGCTAAAACAGGGACGTTGGTCAGGACCGATGGAGGAGCTAGCGCGCTCGTGGGCGAGATGAAGAGTGCGAGCGGTGAGGTTCTTTATTTTGTAATTATGAATCAGCGTGGCAGCGTCGTACGTTTTCGAGAGAATCAGGATTATCTGGTAATGCTGATTCAAAATACTCGCGGTGGACCAAAGTCATTTGACTACAAGCCGATAATGTTATCGATGCAACTTTCTGATACTGAGAGTTCAGTTGCCGCGTCTGAAGAATACGAGCCGAAGATAAAAGGAGAAATGAGTCATCCGTGAGCGCGAAGTTTGATCTCTAGATATTAGTCATTTTTCATTTTTGCGAGGCCCATGATAAATGAGCACGGATTAAATACCCGGTAAACAATAACGCTGAGAAATAGTATGCGCCCTGAAAATCTCGCGATCCTCAGGGCGCTTTACCGTCCTACCACTCGCGGCGTGCGGCACCGCAAAGTAGCGGACGATTCCTTGATGCGACTCGGTGCCTAAAAAAGGCACCAATCAAGTTAAAGTGCAAAAGGGAGCTTTATTCCGAAAAGATTTGCTGCCAGCTTCAAGCTCCTTTATCGGAAAAGGATGACACTCGACACCACCGGCTTCAGCCGTGTGCTCCCTCAATTTCAGCAATAGTCCGACACCTCCTGGAACTCACGCGCTACACCACCGGCTTTAGCCGCGTGGTCCCTCAATTTCAGCCCTAGCCCCGGTGCTAAGGACTGGTTCTTCGACACCACCGGCTTTAGCCGGGTGGTCCCTCAATTTCAGCCTAATCGACCATTACCAACATTCAATGCGAAGGTAGCGGTTAGGTTGAAGTTGACGAGACCACGCGGCTAAAGCCGGTGGTGTCAGGCGGTCCGCGGTAGAGGTGGGGGCTAGGTTGAAGTTGACGAGACCACGCGGCTAAAGCCGGTGGTGTCGGGCGTGTCCGGGTAGAGGCGGTGGCTAGGTTGAAATTCAAAGACCACGCAGCTAAAGCCGGTGATTTCGCGAGGCAAGTTCGAAGACGAAATTTGATCAATTTTTATGATTGGCTTGACAGCGAGGCGTCTAACAACGAACATTGCGTGACATTTCCAATGATTGAGACAACGCACTCCAACTCTAGTTACACCGCCTGATGGCCGACATTCTACTCGTCGAAGATAAAGAGAGTTTGCGGCGCGTTCTCCGGCTCACGCTCGAAAATGCGGGCTATAGCGTATGCGAAGCTGACGACGCCCGCGCCGCTCTGAACGAAATCTCAAACTCTCGACACCGTCTCGTACTTACAGACTTGCGTATGCCACATGGATCCGGGCTCGACGTACTGCGGGCGTCGAAGACTGCGGACGTAGATGCGCCAGTGATTGTGATGACTGCCTTTGGCTCCATCGACGAGGCGGTCCAGGCAATGAAGGAAGGCGCTCACGATTTCCTTCAAAAACCCGTCGACTCAAATCACCTCTTGCTACTGGTGGACCGAGCTCTTGAACAGGCCAGACTACGTACTGAAAACCTGTTGTTGAGAGAGGAGTGGGCCAAGCGATACGGATTTCCTCGCATTCTTGGTGAATCTGAAGCGATCAAGCAGGCTGTGGCTGAAACTCAACGGGTGGCCCAGACTGAGGCGACCGTCTTACTCCTTGGTGAATCAGGGACCGGAAAAGAACTCTTCGCCAGAGCTGTACACCATCTATCAAATCGTCGAGAAAAGCCCTTTGTCGCGGTTAACTGCGCGGCAATTCCTGAGACGTTGATAGAGAATGAGTTATTTGGTCACGAGCGCGGCGCTTTCACCGGGGCTAATGACCGGCGACAAGGTAAATTCGAATTGGCTTCATCGGGCACCGTCTTCCTGGATGAGATCGGCGAATTGCCTCTTGGGGTTCAGGGAAAACTTCTCAGAGCAATAGAAGAACGTGTAATTGATCGCATCGGTGGCCGAGCTGCAATTCCCGTAGATGTCAGAGTCGTTGCCGCCACTAATAGAGATTTGAAACGTGCGGTGGATGACGGTCAGTTTCGAGGTGACCTGTACTTTCGGCTGGCAGTCTTTCCTCTCGAAATTCCGCCATTAAGAGACCGTAACGATGATATCGCTTTACTCGCTAAAGAATTTGCAGCGCAGCTCGGCAAAGATTTGCGTGGTCGCGCCGCCACGATCAGCGAGGCTGCGTTAGAAGCTTTGCGCCAGCACTCGTGGCCTGGCAACGTGAGGGAATTAGAGAACGCCATTGAACGCGCGTGTATCCTGTCAGACACATTGTTGCTCGGCCCAGAAGATTTCGAGTTGAGGAGTAGCAGGAGCACTGCTCAAGGCGCCGAGGCTCACGCTTTCGATCTTACTGGCACGCTTAGTGACGTGACTCACCGCGCCACAAGTGTGGTTGAACGACAGAAGATTCTGCTTGTGCTTGCTTCAAATAATGGAAACAAGGCGAAGACTGCTGAAGATCTGGGAATCAGTTACAAGACCTTGCTCCATAAGATGAAAGAATATGCAATCTGAACATCGATGAACGATTCAACTAAATCGTCTGACTCCGAGCCCCTGCCTAATCAACGCGCCTCCTCTTCAAATTCGGGACAAGCTGGAACCGTCGTTGAGAAAGGCGTGTCGACCGTTGCCGGCGAAACTATCGAACAGGTTGGCGCATCAACTCCTGAGGCGCAGGTAAAAGCCTCGACTGCCAAAGCCACTCCAAGTACTGGCCGGTCTGCATTTTTTGTCGGCTCCGGCATCCTGATCTCACGCATCGTTGGTCTCATCAGACAAAGAATCTTTGCACATTACTTTGGAAACAGCGGCGCAGCAGATGCTTTCAATGCCGCTTTCCGAATCCCAAACTTCTTGCAAAATGTGTTTGGCGAAGGAGCACTCTCCGCTTCTTTCATTCCCGTCTATGCGAAGCTGTTGGCCCAACATGACGAGAAGGAAGCTACCAAAGTAGCAAACGCTGTTTTTGGCTTACTGGCCCTTGTAACATCCGTCATCGTTCTACTCGGCATATTTGCAACTCCTTATATCGTTACGATTATCGCCGCCGGTTTTGAGGATGAACGTCGGCCCTTGACGATCACGCTGGTCCGCATCTTATTTCCCGGCGCTGGATTGCTGGTGATGTCGGCGTGGTGTCTGGGAGTGCTGAACAGTCATCACAAATTTTTCATCTCCTACACTGCTCCCGTAGCCTGGAATGTGGCAATCATTACCGCTCTGGTCGTTTATGGAAGTCACGTGGAGCCCGCAGAACTTGCGCGGATGACAGCATGGGGATCTGTGATTGGGAGCGCCCTCCAGTTCGGAGTGCAACTACCCACGGTGTTACGGCTGATTCATCAGTTCCGTCCGACGATTGACCTAATCAATTCTCATGTCCGGACGGTAACAAAAAACTTTTTTCCAGTGTTCATCAGTCGTGGTGTTGTGCAAATAAGTGCATTTGTAGATGCCCTGCTAGCGAGTTATTTGGGCCAAGGCGCTGTTTCGGCCCTTACATATGCTCAAAGTCTCTACACTTTGCCGGTGAGCTTATTCGGGATGTCAGTTTCGGCGGCAGAATTGCCGGCAATGTCCAAATCCCTGGGCGCCGCCGACATCGTCGCGGAAACACTCCGGCGCAGACTAGATAACGGACTTCACCGGATCGCGTTTTTTATCGTGCCTTCATCAATGGCCTTTCTGGCTCTCGGTGATGTCATCGCCGCGGTGCTTTATCAGACAGGAAAGTTTACAGCGAGAGATTCCGTGTACGTTTGGGCCATCATCGCCGGATCATCTGTTGGCCTACTAGCGTCAACTCTTGGCAGACTTTACTCGTCAACCTATTACGCGCTCGGCGACACTCGTACGCCGCTCAAATACGCCATCGTCAGAGTCGTTCTAACGACTGTGCTTGGGTATATCTGCTCGATAACCGTTCCTCCATACCTGGGGATCGAACTCCGTTGGGGTGCGGCGGGGTTAACAATCTCTGCTGGACTAGCCGGATGGCTAGAGTTTGCGCTGTTGCGGCGGTCGTTAAACCAACGGATAGGAAAAACCGGCCTCCGATCCCGGTATGTAGTCCAACTTTGGTCGGCGGCTGGTCTGGGCGCCGTCGTCGGTTGGGGCATAAAGCTCTTGGTTGGAAGAATTCATCCAATCCCTTTGGCGATTCTGGTCTTGGGCGGGTACGGAACAACTTATTTTGGCCTTACCGGAGCTTTTGGGATTCCCGAAGCACGCGAAGTCCTGAACCGTGGGCTACGAATTACGCGGCTCAGGCGTTAAAGAAGCCTACAAATCTTTAAAAACCCCAATAAAACCGGGCTGCGAATTTTTTCTAACTATTTTTTGGAAAGCTAGCATCATTGACTATTTTTCTTAAGTATCCTGGAAAACGGACAATTGGTGCAGCGGCAGGTCAGGGGGGCGCGGTGGCGGACCCCTTTTCTCGCTGTTGACCACTTCTGATTGACCAAGCCTTTTGACCCTCCTTATCATCCCATTGTGCAGCCAGTAATCTTTGCCGAACAGGCACACGAGATTGATCGTCTCACCACCGATAACTTTCAAACACCTTCCCTTTTCCTGATGGAGGCGGCTGCAAACGCTTGCCTGACCGCACTCGAAACTCAGGCGGGTTCCGTGAAAGACAAGAAGGCCCTTGTGCTTTGTGGCCGCGGAAACAATGGGGGCGACGGAGCCGCTCTGGCCCGAGGACTGGCCCGAATCGGTGTCCATTGCGACGTCATCTTGTTTGGTAAGTTGTCTGAAACTATTGGAGACGCAATGACCAACTTTTCAATGGTCAAACAACTAGCAAAGTTTGAGGCTGGTTTGGCAGCATCTCCTCCACCCCTTACCTTTAAAGAGTGTGACGGCATCGCCGGTTGGGAGCAAATTGCTCGTCCCCGAGGAGCCTACGACTTTATCATCGACGCACTCTTCGGCACTGGCCTCAGCCGGCCTTTGGAAGGAGTTTATGTAAAGGTAATCGAGCATCTCAGCTTACTGAAGCAAGCACGCAATCGCGCGTCGGGCGAGCGGCCCCTAATTCTCTCTATTGACGTCCCCTCAGGTCTGAACGCAGACCAGGCAAATCCGATCGGACCAGCGGTTACCGCTGATCTTACGGTCACCTTCACCGCACCAAAGCCGGCAAACGTTCTACCACCGGCCTCGACTTTCTGCGGTCGGTTGGTAATCGCGGACATCGGCTCACCGGCCTCACTCATTGAAGCTGCTAAGCCGTGGTTGTTTGTCACAGAAGAGGACGAGGTTCGTCACTGGCTGAAAAGCACCCGTTACACAGCTGACTCATACAAGAATTCTCATGGTCACGTTCTGATTGCGGCGGGCTCTCGAGATTACACAGGAGCGCCGGCTCTTTGTGGAGACGCGGCAATGCGCTCCGGCGCCGGCCTCGTAACTGTTGCTACTCCGGCTTCGGCCCAGAATGTTGTCTCGAGCAAAGTTATGGCCGAGGTGATAACCAGAGCGCTTGCCGAAACCGATCGTGGGGCAGTCAGCGATACTGCGGTTGATGGCTTTTTGCAGTTCGCTCAGAAAGTAAATGTGGTAGCGATTGGTCCAGGATTGACTGCAGACGATGAGCGGACGCGCACATTTGTACGAGAAGTGGTGAAGCGACGGACTTTCCCTTTAGTAATCGACGCCGACGGACTTAACTGTCTGGCACCATGGCCCAGCGATTTAAGCGGGTCGAAAGCGCTGCCGATTGTGCTGACGCCACATCCGGGAGAGATGATGCGGCTACTGGGAACCGATATTAAGTCGACGATAGTCGGTCGGGTTGCAGCCGCTCGCGACTTTGCCACCGAACACAAAGTCGTTCTCGTCCTCAAAGGGCCACGCTCAATCGTGGCTACACCTGAAGGAACAGTTTTGGTCAATCCAACTGGTAACCCCGGGCTCGGAACTGCTGGTGCTGGAGATACGCTCACTGGATTCATTGCAGGTTTTCTGGCCCAGGAGTTTGCCACCAATTCAACAGAACCCGATCCCGTTTGCGCAACGGTGGCGGCGCTGTTCGTAAGTGGACTGGCAGGCGACCTCGCAGCACAGAAATTGGGGATGAGAACCATGGTGGCATCAGATATTAGAGACCACTTCAGTGAGGCAGTGCGGTCTCTTGACCATCAAGGAGAAAGTCCAACTCTTGATTGAAGCGCAACAAACACAATTGATCTTGACCGGGGAGTTTACGAGTCACTCGCCCGAAGAAACATTCAACTTCGGACATCAACTGGGGGCTCGTTTAAACGGGGGTGAGATCCTGCTCCTCAGTGGTCCACTTGGAGCTGGAAAAACAATCTTCGTGAAGGGGATCTGCTCAGCGCTAGGAATCGATGAAGAGGATGTAACGAGTCCTTCATTTACGCTCGTTAATCCATATCAGGGCCGGCTGTGGCTATACCATCTTGATTTATACCGATTG
>DATIBX010000697.1:0-12276 GCA_035457105.1 Pyrinomonadaceae bacterium | reverse complement strand
AGTTCCTTTTGTCACGCGAGACGTTACCGCCTTAATAGCATCCGCTCCGCCCAACGCTTTAATGTATAGCGCGAGTATTTCATCAACCGTCGGCATTGGACCTGATTGTTCGATTGTTTGACCGTCCCGAGCAACGCCAGTTGAGACGGTCCCCGCTACCATTCCTCGCGCAGCTGGCTGTACGGGTTCGGCGAGCACAGATTGACCGAGCCTTATTCGTCCACCGGAAGATTCTTTTAAACGCGCAAGTAAACTTTCAGCTTGTGTTCTCACAGTCTGATTTGAATCACGTGCGAGGGCCTCCAATATTTGACGGGCAGCATCAGTGTTGGATTGTCTTACGTAGATCTGAGCCAGCAACATCGAATAGCTCGTCGATGCCGGCTCGAGTTGGTGAGCTTTTTCCGCCATCAAGACAGCCTGGTCCAATCGTTCGTCGAGTACAAAGTAAACGAGTGCCAGAAGGTGATAGGCAGGTGCGAATTGAGAATTGAGTTTTATCGCTTTCTGTAACTGATCGCGAATAGTATCGGCGTTCTCTCGAGAGTATCCGGTGATCTCACCATTGGGTCCAACACCGTCACGAGTCAGAACGTAAGCATAAAGATAGTGGATGCGATAAGTCTGTGGCGTTGAGGCTGCTTTTTGCAGGTACTTCTTAGCCTCATCGTAGCGACGCTGGTGAATACGCATGAGGCCGAGCGCGGCGTATGACGGAATGAAATCCGGCTGTTGTGAAATCGCCTGAAGAAAATATCGCTCAGCCTCCTCTCTTCTACCCATATGGTAAAGCAAATCACCAAGGTAATAGCTTACCTCACCATCAAGCAGTGACGATCGCTGCATGGCCATGAAAGATGTGTAGCTCTTTTGATTCTCACCAATTGCGATCCGTTGAGCTTTGAGGTCACCGCCGCGCACGTAATCGCGGAGTTGTTGTTCAGCCGTAGCGAGAGTCAAGCCAAAAGAATCTTCGAATGCTTTTTCTGTTTCATCACCTCGCGATAACGATTGTAGGAACCGGCTGAATTGTTCCTGATGCTGACCATCGGCCCGCAACATCAGAAAATGGACCAGCGCCCACGACTCGCCGTAAAAAATCCCAGCCTTATCTTGTTCGTTGTAATGCGGTGAGTTAGTGCCAACGGCGAAGAGTTGACTCAGCGGTAACATTGGCTGGCTACGCAAGAGCTGAAGATAACCAGGTATCGGCGCTCCGAGCAAAGCCTCGCCACCTGAAAATTGTAGTGCGCCGTAAAACTCTGCAAGGCCCTCATTTAGCCACAACGGCGCGCCCGGCACACTATTCCTCAAGTGAAGGTGAACGTATTCGTGAAACGCTGTAGCGAATCGATCTCGACCGCCACCCTCAAGAGAAATAACAATGTAATTTGCATCGTCTCCAGGTTGGAAATAGCCCGAAACGTTCGCGGGCTTCCCTTGGTAGAGCGGCTTGAATGGCGTGAACGAGGCGTCGTCGCGGAAGACAACGACGGTCGTAGGCAGAGACGAATCGAACGATGAACGAGAAGTTAGTCGAGCGAAGGCGCTATGGAAGAATTCGAGCCAGGCAGCAACTTGCTGAAGACTGTCAGAGTCAGCATTACCAATGACGAAAAGGTTATTGGTTCGTATACTCCGCCACGGTTCGCGTGTTTGTACCCTGGATGACGAGAGTATGCTCCCAACACCAGGAAACGACAGAATTACAAGTAGTGTTAGCGATATGGGGATGTATAGATTGGACTTCCGCATAATGAGTTCCGCGGCGCCGGGATTTGTCCGTTAGCTTATCACAGAGTAGCAATGCATTCTTAGGTTGTTGGAACTATTGAACAACTCTAAATTTCGTGACCGGATGAAGTTCCCAGGCGGTGCCACGCCAATTTGTGGGATTCCCTGGTGCAGTGTTCTCGGATTGATTGGTATGACCGACGTCAAAGTAAAGCCAGCCTTCAAATTCACACCAGTGTCCTACAAGCTCTGCCTGCACTGTTGGCTCGGACCAGTCCATACCTTTAGCGGCTGCCCAATCACGAAAATTTGGCGTTATCTCGACGATCACTTGCTCGTTTTTAGCAGCCTCTTTCCGCTTAGCGACTAGTATATGAATGTCCCGACGACAAGGGCTGAAACAGTTCGCAGCTTCTGGACGCGCATAAGCAACGTCGATCACGTACCCTTCAATTTTGGCAGCGCGTTTAATCGCCCAGCGGTTAGCGTCGTCGCCGGGTTTCAACAACTCATTCAGAGTAACTCGCTGGTCGAGATCAGCCTCTACTGGCAGGGCAGTTCTATTCTTCAACCTGTGAAGTTCCCGAGCTCGACTCGTCAGCGCTATGCCCACGCTCGGGCAGTTTAGTGCGAGAGTTAGCTAAAGGCTGACGAGAGAGACTACGACAAGCATTAGAATCGAGAATGTTCGGGCTTTTGTGGTCACGTAATGTACGCCAGGCCAGCTGGCCGAGCGACTTAGAATGTTGGTGGAACTTTTCGCGAATTCTCTGCTTAGATCATTCTTTTCTTACCAAGGGGAATGGTTTATTTGCTGCCGGTAATCAAAACGGCATCACTTGTAGGGGTACTACGAGAGAAAGCCAGGCGCCGGCCATCGGGTGAGAACGCAAAGGTTGAGATGCGGTCTGATTTGAAACCTGTAATTTGTTTCGCGCTACCGCCGTCGATTGACTGGCTCCACAAATTGGAGACACCACCTAACGTGTTTACATAGACGATTGCGCGACCATCCGGCGACCAGTGCCAACCGCGATAGAAGAGACTGTCGTAGGTGCCAGGCAATGCGGTCAGTGGCAAGTCTATCGTTTTTACTGGAGCACCGTCCTCGAATGTGATGAGCCCGATCTTGGGACGAAAAGATTGTTCATCCTTGAAAAGGTAAGCAATCAACTTTCCATCGGGTGAAACCTGGGGATAGTTGAGACTGCCTTTTGTCACTAACTCGGTCGATGTGCCGCCATTGGTCGAGACCTTTCTAATGCCACCGGTGAACGGGCAATAGACCACCCAGCGTCCGTCACGAGAGACCGAAAAGCCCGGAACTCCACCTGTATCCCTATCATTCGTCAGTCTCTGTTCATTCGTTCCATCGGCGTCAGCACGCCAAACTTGTAGACCGCCATCGCGGATTGAGCCATAGACAATTTGTTTACCATCCCCAGATACCTCGGGTGCCAGGTCGTCTGTACCCTTGTCGATTAGAGGTTTTGCTTCTCCTCCTTCTGCACTAACGGTCCAGATGCTTCCTTTCCCATTAATGCTGGAGTCGAACACCACGCGTCCATCATTGGTCCAGGCCAAGCCTCGACTTCCTTCCAACAGGTTCCGGCGCGTAGTGATTGCTTTTTCGCTTCCAGGTCGTCCTACTGTTGCCACCCAGATATTGGAAGCGGCATCACTCTCAACCGCGAGGATGCTCGAATCGTCGCTGGTCAAAGCGAGACTATAAAGGGCGTATGAGTTCAGATCATTGGTGATTCGGCGTGAGTCGCCCTGCGGGTAAGAGATCTGCCAGAGTTGAGGCGCACCCAACTGTTCTTCCCGCGCAATAAAGATCAACCCACTACCATCATTGAACCACATCACCCGACCCATGTACGTCCATTGAGCAGGAGCGACTTGCTTGATTGTTCCGTCAAGCACAGAAATAACGACGGGAGTCATTCCCAGTTTCATTCCGTCCGTAGCGGCATGGTTCTCTTTGCCATAGGCAATTGCTATTGATTTGCCATCCGGGGCCCACGACGGATTTGAGCCACCCAGAAAGTCGGGTTCTGCAACCGTTGCGATCAAGCGTTCGTTTGAGCCATCGATATTTGCCAGAAACAATTCGTCATGCGTTCCATTGAGATGGTAGCGGCCAAAAGCGATGGATTTTCCATCGCGGGAAATGGAGATAGGTTGCGTGACTCGTGAGATCAACTTTCGGGTTGGGCCACCTAAGACCGGTACCTGAAAAAGAGCGCCCTGTGGATTAGTCTCATCGTTGAGGGTGTAGTAAACATAACCGTCTGCGGAAAACGTGCTTGCATTCATTGCATAGGCTTCCACAGGCGCTACGATCTGGACGCGACTCCCCGTACCAAGATGCTTGGTCCAAAGACTTCGCTTACCACTTTCTTCGAGCGAGTAGGCGATGTACTGACCATCTGGCGAGATGGCGGCAGTCTCCACGTTACCTTCACTCGTAACGCGAGTGATTTTCATATTCTGAAAATGTGACGCTTGTGGCTTTGCCGAATTTCGGATCTTTAATCCATACAGCAGAGCAATACCGCTGAGGACCGGCAGCAAAAAAATCAATGGCAGGATGATCTTCCAATTCCAACTGGTTGAACGCTCGACACTTGTTGAGACGCCATGAGACTCGGTTGGTTTATTAGAACGAGGTGGTGAGGCAGTGGTATCAAAGTCTCCGCGCTGGTCCATTTCTCGACGCAACTGTCGCAGCTCGACCGAAACGTCTTTTATCGATTGATAACGATCTTCCGGATCCTTTTCCAAACAGCGTCGCACAATGCGCTGCAATTCTTTGGGAGCGGAAGGGTTGAACTCTGAGAGTGCGGGAGCCGGCTCGTAGACAAGTTTATGAAGCGTTTTGATTACCGACTCGCCTGCGAAAGGTTTATTTCCCGTTGCCGCCTCAAATAGGATGCAGCCGAACGAGAATATATCTGAGCGACTGTCGAGTTCAGCTGTTTTGCCCTGGGCCTGTTCTGGGGACATATAACCGACCGTTCCCATGACTACGCCTGGACTAGTACCAGGACTGTTTAGTTTAATTTGAGTGTCATCTTCAGATCCGCTCAGCCCGGCTTCCGGTCCCAGCAATTTCGCGAGGCCAAAATCAAGCACTTTCGTGTGGCCCTCGGAAGTTATCATGATGTTGTCAGGTTTGAGATCGCGATGGACTATGCCTGCAGCATGGGCTTTTGCGAGACCTTCTGCAGCATGCTGCAAATAGCGCAGGAGTTTGGCTAGAGACGTACGTTCTTGATGAATCTTTTCCCGGAGTGTCGCGCCTTCGATGAACTCCATTGCGATGAAGTGATACCCATCAGCTTCGTCGATTTCGTAGACGTGAGCGATGTTCGGATGATTGAGTGCGGCAGTAGCTTTGGCTTCCTGGACAAACCGGCGCATTCGATCCGGTTTCGAAGCGAGATCTGCGGGTAAAAGCTTAATGGCAATCTGTCGGTCGAGCTTTGTGTCGTGGGCCAGGTACACCTCGCCCATACCGCCGGCCCCGATCTGGGAAAGGATTTGGTAGTGTCCTAGTCGTGTGCCTTGAATCAGGGGGTAACTCATGAGCTCACGTCTACGAATCGCGCAGCTTTAAAGTAGCGACAATTGTGCGGAATAGTTGGTGTTTGGAGCAACAGTTTAGCTTCAAGAAGTTTCTGAAATTCTTCACGGGTTGTGGGGTTAGACAATGACATTGCGCCCCTCCTGCGTAGCGCTTCAAGGCCTTCACCGATTTCACCAGTGGAACGGATTTAGACCGGTACGAGATGCATCTTATCCAACTGTTCGACTGCTCCGGCCCAGGTGCCACCCTTCTCGAGATCGGAATTTACCACCAAAGCACAATCAGACAATGCATAAATTATCTTGTTACGCTGCGTTGCATGACCCACATTAAAAACGGCCAGGGGATCAAACGGCGAAATCAGGACAAGTCGTTGATCAGTCAAAAGGTCCCGGTGCTCGCGGTTCATGGCTACGCGTTGCAGACTGTCTGACGAAACTCCTATAGCTTTCCCGCCACTTTCGAGGGCACCTCGCATCGAGGCCTGATCGATGCCACGCGCTCCACCGGAAATAATCGGAAAATCCCATTCTGCTGCCAGGGTTCCTATTGCTTCTGTGTACTGAACCAACCAACTATCAACGTCCCGAGACCCAACCACAGCCAGTCCGCCATTGTAAAGCCGAACCACCAAGACACCGAGAACACAAAGGGTGCACAGAGAAATCCACTGGAAATACTTATTCGTTACTAAGCTTTACGACATTCTGACAGAACCATGAACTGCAGTGTGTTACTGGAAGGCTTAGTTTCTTGCTAAACAAGAAGTTGTTCCTTGTTAGATCGATTTAGTCGCCAGCTGGCACGTCGGACGGGGTATGAGTAGGCGTTCCCTTGCGAGTTTTGCGTGAACCAAAAAAAGCGCTGCGGTCCAGGACGTTCTCCTGGAAGCGTTCGAGATAGAGATAAATTACCGGAGTAATGTACAGCGTGATGAATTGCGAAATGATCAATCCACCCACCACCACCAGACCAAGTGGGCGGCGTGACGCACCATCTGCGCCAAATCCGAGCGCGATCGGCAATGCGCCAAAAACTGCCGCCAAAGTAGTCATCAAAATTGGTCGGAAGCGGTCCATGCTCGCATCGTGAATTGCCTGTTCCGCACTTTCGCCTGCCTCAACGCGTTGTCGGGCGAAGTCGACGATCATGATGCCGTTTTTCTTCACGATACCCATCAACATAAACATACCGACAAACGCGTAAAGCGACGCTTCCTGACCAAACAGGAGCAATGTCAACAATCCTCCGACCAGTGCAGTTGGTAAGGTTGAAAGTACTGTCAATGGATGTACGTAACTTTCATAGAGAATTGCCAGAATTACGTACATGACAAATACTGCGAGCGCCATCAAAAAAGTCAGGCTCGTAACTGTACTCGAAAAGGTTTGTGCCTCACCCACGAGTTCGCCGCGAACGCTTGGAGGCACGACTGCGGCCGCTGATTTAGAGATGAAATTTGTGGCATCGCCTAAAGCGACGCCAGGCTTTAAATTGAAAAACAGCGTCACGCTGGTGAATTGGTTTAAATGGTTGACCGTTTGTGGGCCAAGCGTTGTTTTCCAGGTTACCAGTTCGCCAAGTGGAACGAGTCGTTGACCATCATCAGACATGATGTACAGCTGGGCCAAATCCTCAGGATTTGAACGGGCATCGTCCTCAATTTCCAATATGACCTGGTATTGATCTTCAGGTTTTTTGATTAAGTAAAGATAGTTTTGCGAGTACGCGTTGCGCAGTAAAGTGAGAATCCGAGCTTCTGACACTCCATAAGTCTTCGCCTGGTCTCGGCGTAGATCAATATTGACGTTTGGCGTGTTGTGATAGTAGTCAGAAGAAACAGTAAGAAACCCCGGATAGGTCATTAGCTTGGCCATCAGTTTCTGGCTTACGTCGTAGACCTCACTGGGATTCGCTCCGGACACGGCGAACGCATATTGGCCCTGCTGTTGGCTAGTAACACCAGTGCTGATCTGAAGTACTGGGAAAGGTCTCAGAAATGAGAAGACACCAGGAATCGAGTTGAGTCTACCCATCAACTCTGCGGTTACTTCCGGGATAGGCTTGCGTTCTTCGGGCGGTTTGATAAACGTGAAAGTGATGCCCTGGTTTGAGGCCAGAAATCCAGTGGCGCCAGTCAAAGTGAAATCTGTAATGACATTCTCGTCTTGATGCAGTGTCTCGTCGACGCGATTTTGAAGCTCTCTCATCTGCGCGGGCGACGAACCTTCGCGCGCTATGAAAGCCCCAAAAATCACGCTGCTATCCCCCGGAGGCAGGAAGGCCTTGGGAACCAGGATAAATAACCAGATGGTGCCAGCTAAACAGATCACCCAGATGATCGGTGACACCCAACGGTGTTTCAGGAACCACCAGAGCGAACCTCCGTATAGATAGAGAACTCGTTTTTCAATTCCTCCGATTACTCTCTCCATCCAGGTGCGCTTGCTGCCTTCCCCGCGGGCCTTCAACAGTCGAGCGCACATTAGCGGAGTCAGCGTGAGTGAAACCAGACCTGAAGCAAAGATTGCGATTACGATCGTGACTGCAAACTCACGAAAAATACGACCTACAAGACCGCTCATGAACACGAGCGGGATAAATACCGCCGCCAGCGAGATCGTCATCGACATGATCGTGAAGCTGATCTCTTTCGCGCTATTGATCGCCGCTTCGTAGGGCTGTTCTCCGTGCTCCATTCTACGTACGGTGTTTTCCAGAAACACGATAGCGTCATCAACGAGAAATCCAATTGCCAGCGTCAAGGCCATCAACGACAAATTATCGAGACTGTACCCGAGCGCGTGCATTGCTATGAACGTAATAAGTAGGGACAACGGCAGAGCAACTGTCGGAATGAGGGTGTCGGTGGCTCGACCCAGAAATGCGAAAATGACTATGACGACTAGGACAAACGCGATAATGAGCGTCATCTGCACATCAGCTACGGAGTGAACGATACTCAACGACCTGTCATAGATTGGTGTGATGCGGATCGATCCGGGGAGTTCAGTACTCAGCTGAGGAAGCATTTGCCTGATGCTACTCGCCACTTCGACTGCATTGGCTCCTGCCCGTCTGTTAACTGCAACAATCACAGTAGCGGACGGAACTTTGATTCCTCGGACCCAAAAACGCATGTTGATGCGTTCGTCCTGGACCGATTCTTTAACCTCGGCCACATCTCGCAGGTAAACAGGGGCGTTTCCAGTTCCGCCCACAATCAGATTGCTATATTGCTCTGCAGTTTCGAGTTGACCTTGAGGTCGCAAAATAGCGGTACCCGAGCCGCTATCAAGCTGTCCGGCTCCTGTATAACTCGTGCCGCTCTTAATAGCGTTACTTAGATCATCAATGGAGATTTTGCGCGCCCACATGGCGGACGGGTTCGCCTTGATCCGAATCGCCGATTTTGTTCCATAGACGTTGACCTGCGAAACACCCGGTAGGATGCTCATCCGTTGGCCTACCTGGGTGCTCGCATAATCGTAAAGTTGACCCGGCGTTACGGAATCGCTAGTGAGAGCGATATACATGATCGGCTGATCATTGGGATTTGTCTTGGAGTATGTTGGCGGTGATGGTAAGTCCGCCGGCAGAGTACTAATGGCCTGGGAGATCGCCGTTTGTACATCGGTGGCGGCTGCATCAATACTTTTCTCAAGAGCAAATTGCAACGTGAAAGTCGCCACCCCCTGTTTACTCGAGGAGGTAACCACTTCAAGTCCGTTGATCTGCATGAACTGACGTTCAAGGGGCGTAGCGATGTTGTTGGCGATCGTGTCGGGACTTGCGCCGGGATAGCCCACCTGAACCTGGATGACTGGATAGTCTACTTGCGGCAGATCATTAACAGGCAACCGTTGATAACTCAGTATTCCGAATAGGACTACGGAGAGCGTCAAGACAGCCGTCATGACCGGGCGCCTGATGAATGGTTCAGATAAATTCATTACTTAGCTTGCGTTCCGGTAGCGGTCGTTGCTGCTGGGGCCTCGATCTTTACCTTTAAGTTTGGGGTAACTCCCAACTGACCTGCGGTGACGACCTGTTCGCCGGCGGTTACGCCGCTTTCCACGACAATTAAGTCACCCTGACGTTGGCCCAACGTAACCTGCCGCTGTTCTGCTGTCGAATCCTGTTTGATGACGTACACAAACGATCCATTAGCTGACATCTGTGGTGCAGTAGTTGGAATCAGAACAGCCTGATGGATTGTGTTCAATACGAGACGAACATTTACAAAACGGCCGGGCCAGAAACGATGGTCTGAGTTTGGAACGGTAGCACGAAGACTTACAGTGCCCGTTGTGTCCTCGACGGAGTTATTCAAGAAAGTTAATTGTCCGATCACCGGATTTGTCGGATCGTCTGGGAGTCGAACCTCAGCGGTTAACCTATTCGCTCTCATCTGTTGTTGAACTTGAGCCAGGTTGTTCTGCGAGATAGTGAAGTCGGCATAGATCGGATCGATGCGTTCAATTACTAACAGTGCGCCGGTCGCAGGGTTACTGCTGCTCGAAGTACTATTGTTTGAGTTGCCTCCAGGATTCACAACGTTACCGATATCAACCAGTCGCTGGCCCGCCCTTCCGTCAATGGGCGAGCGAATTGTGCAATAACTAAGTTGGACCTTGGCAGATTCAACAGCTGCCGAGTCTACCTTGATGCTCTCATCGGCGCTGTTTACCGCGGCGCGAGCGTTGACGACATTTGCTTCAAGGGAATTTTGTGTCGCACGCAACTCACCATATTGTTCCTGTGAAACGACTCCCTCTTCTACCAGTCTGCCGTAACGAGCAACTTGCACTTTTCCCCAGTTGGCCTTGGCAATCTCGGAGGCAAGGTTTGCCTCGGCTTGTTTTTTTAAAGCGATGTCTTGAGACACCTTTGCCTCAGCCTGACGGAGGTTGGCTTCGAACGGCCTGGGATCGATTGTGAAGAGGAGGTCACCCTTCTTCACATTCGCACCGTCGCTGAAATGTATTTTGGTGATGCGTCCCGAAACCTGAGGTTGAATTGATACCACTTCACGGGCGGCCGTTTTTCCGATTGCGTCGATGTAAGTAGGAACATCCTGGGCCAAGGCGGTCGCTACCGACACAGGGGCGGGTGGTCGCTCGAAAGGCAATTGAGCGGCCTTATTCGCACAACCTATCAGCGTTACCAAAAGGAAAAGCTGGAGCGTGAGTAAAAAAGTGCAACGACGAATCGCGTATCTCATCGGAATCTTTACTAAAAAGTTTTTTTCTGACCTTTTGATTATCCCTGCGGTCACTGCCGATGGCAAATATCCGAACGAAGCAGCATCCGTATTTTTGGTATTCAGGTTGTACGACGAGTGCGGCAACATAGTTTCCGGTGAGGATGACACAGAGTTGTGTCTGTGATGTTAATAGTTGTTAAGGCGAGACTTATCGGCACTTTAGATGGCGTGCGGTGGAAACTCTGCGTCTCTCTGCGAGATCTACGCGTCCCTCTGCGTCTAATGTGAGCCGCGATGTGGCACCGCAGAGTTTACGCTGAGATCTCGCAGATATACTCAGAGTTCACTCTCAAGACGGTTTCAGGTTTTTCATGATGTCGCTGTGAGTTTCGAGTATCCAGGCGGTCTGCTCGGGGTC
Organism: Pyrinomonadaceae bacterium; assembly: GCA_035457105.1. Classification (GTDB taxonomy): domain Bacteria; phylum Acidobacteriota; class Blastocatellia; order Pyrinomonadales; family Pyrinomonadaceae; genus PSRF01. Next base: position 1,326 of record DATIBX010000697.1, on the reverse strand, counting down.
CGGCGTGAGGGACCAATCGTCATGATCAAAAGTTCCACCCAACACGATGCCGTCGCTGCGCGGAAACATGTAACCACTACTTAGATAGCTATAGTCAATTTCGGGTTGCGGCAACAGTATTTCGAGTTGGCCTCTCACTGGACTTAGATCCTTATCTTCAAACAAGTCGCGTGCACCCAATCCAGTACAGTTGAATATGACCGGCTCCGGTAGTCTCATTAATTCTTGTCGATTGTGAAAGTCCTTCACGACTACTCTACCGCCGGCAATGTAGAAATCGCGTAAGAGAGCGTTGAGATAGGCTTGAGGTTCAATCAACATCGTGTTGTATTGCCGCACGAATGGAAAGCCGAAGAAGTGATCCGGATCGTAGTGAATCTGACGGTTCGGGTACAGGTCATCACCGCCGGGAAGATGTCGTTGGAGTGAAGCTTCGTCTTGCAGAAACTCAAATGTGTCGATCCAACGGACTGAATACTCATGTCCAACCAGAAGTTGAAAAGCGCGGTTAGAAATTTTACAAGCGTTGAAGAATTGCTCTTTGAAACGGGCGGTAGCAGTCACCCCATCGAAGGCAGAAGTCGGCGCCCAATGACCACCGGCAATATTTGAGGTCGTATCTGGTGGCAGGGCCTTAGAGTAAATAGTGACCGTGCCTCGTCCATGTTGATAGCGACGTTGCAGCAATCGTGCAGTGGAAAGACCATTGACGCCACAACCGATTACCGCGAAATGGCGAGTCCTTCCGATTTGCGTGTAGTCTCGAAGTAGATCGACGGCGAGGGATGCCGTTCCCCAGGAGAGCGTTATTCCTGCACCGCCATGACCGTAGTTGTGAACCAGAAATTTATTGCCGAGCTTAGTTGCTTCAACAACAAACCCGCCCGGTCGATATGGTCTTAGGCCGACCACTTCGCGGATCAACCGATCTCGCGAGACTTTGACTGGAGCAAAGTGTCGGACATCATTAAAGGCAAAACCGCTTGACCGAGTTGCGGCCAGTAAAGCTCCGGTCGCGATTGCGCCTTTCAGAAAGTTGCGACGATGTAAGTTTGTCACTTTGGAGTGCGCTGGCCCGGCAGCGCTTTGTTAAATCGAAAAGTTGACTTTCGTCAATTTACATTTATCGTCAAAGGAGTCGGCAGGCGCTCGACACTCAACGTTAGATTCGCTTTTTCGACTGGCACTTTTTTGGGTGTTTCAAAAAAGAGAAAACCCCGGCGCTCGAGTGTTGCTGGAGAAAGGGGAGTCTTAAGGTCGAGATCGTAAGCTCCGAAGTCGCTTTCGAATTGCTTCTTAGAATGCGGATTGTAAAGTTTAATCTCT
>DATIBX010000696.1:0-3749 GCA_035457105.1 Pyrinomonadaceae bacterium | reverse complement strand
CGATGAAAGTCGATCCACTCGTGATTCTGCGATACGAATAACGAAAGGCCGCTGGAGTTAAGCCCAGCGGCCTCTCAGTGTCAGACGAGTAAGACCAGATCGAGTTTAAAGAACCCAGGTTCGCGCTACTCGTACCTTGAGGTCTCCTCCTGAATCGTCTTGTTTGGGCAATGATTTCCCAGACTCTAATCCATTGACCGCGTCCATATACCTAATCAGTTCGTGGTAAGCGCGTGTTTGCGCATCCCGCAAGACTTGTGTCGGAAGCGGCGCCTGCAATTCACTGTAGAGGAGGCCGAGTTGGCCGCCACCACCAAAGAGTTTTTGTAACGCCGACTGAGCCGCCGAAGAGGTAGGAGTACTTACAATTTCATTCGGCTGATTAACGTCATAGAACTCTTTGTCGCTGGTGAGCTCGGGTGGTATTACCGACGCCTGTTGAGGAGACTCTATTTCCGTTCTCCATTTGGTGTAAACGCCGAGTTTTGTTTTGTTACTACCGTTCGCCTGAGTTTGAATCAGCCCGATGACATGCAAGTTAGCGTTATTGAAGTTTGCTGCATCCGGAATAAACTCGTCAGTTGAGTGAAGAGCATATGTTCGGCCGGCTGCATTTGGATTAGCAAGGATATTCATCAAGTCGCAACGGCTGCCGTAGAGTTGGTTGTAATTAGGATTACCCGTCATCCACGTTGTTCCGCCGCAACCCATTGTGACGATCATTCGAAGCAGGTCTACGCTTGAAGTTAATTGTGCGCGCACCGTTTCCGGGTTCTTCGTAACGACGTTCCGGGTATCACGCACAATCAGCGGGATCCGAATACCCTCTTCGTAGACCGTACCGCCTTTGCCCTGCAACCCATGGGAACTTGCATATTCGCCGTGGTCGGAGGTGAAAACAAAAATGGCGTTCTCCTTTGCAACTGCCGTAAGACTGTTCATGAAGTTTCCGATGGCAGCATCCATCTGACCCATCACCTGTATGTATGAGTCGAGCGCCATCACCCAGTAATGGTTCGGAGCGATCGCCTTGTGAGCAGGTGGATGAACAGGTGTGGGGGCATAAAAGAATCCCGGAGGCTGGCTGACGCTTGTGTATTTCGGTTTCTCGTCCTCTTCATAGATTCCGCCCATCTGATACTGGAAAACCTCTTTTACGACAGTTTGCGCCTTGGGCTTTTGGTTGAGTGCCGCTTGGTCCTGGAAGTTCGGGATTGCGACGTTGATGTCAGAAGTCTTATAGACTGGAGGTGGCGAGTCCTGCACGGGAATTTCAACGTATGGTCCAGGTGGGACTTCGAAGATTTCTGAGGTCATTCCTTTAAAGACCTGATAGAAATTATTGGCCTGCATTGCGCCCCAGAACCACTGCTTGTCATGAGGATTCACGAAGTTCACCGTTGCGAAGAACGGGTCCGCGTTCGACTGCGCGACATGATTGTTAATCCAGTGTGCGGCCTCCCAGGCAGGCGTGTCGTCTGTTGCCATTCCCTGTCCCGCATAACCCCAATAATCTTGATTCGGGGAGAAGCTGGTATAGCCATACTTTTCAAGATCTGACACCTTGTAGGACAAGTGCCACTTCCCGAAATAAGGAGTCGCCTTGTAATTTGCTTCCTCGCGCATCAATCGCCCGATAGTGGGAAACTCGGGTTCCAGTGAGGGTTGCTCTATGCCGGCGCCCGGCTCCGTTATCAAGGTCAGCATCGAATAAGTCTGATAGCCATAAAGCCCTGTATGGAGGGTCGCACGTGAGGCAGTGCAATCAGACGCGGCCGTGTAGTAGTTAGAAAACTTAACACCATCCTTCCAGAGAAAGTTGAAGAGATTGGGCATGTATTTCGCTACGAACGTGTCGACAGTCGGCGTGTCCTTGGGTAGGTGCATAGGGAAGCGCAACTGATCAACCGTGATGAAGATGATATTGGGTTTAGTGACCTGGTTAGAGGCACTGGCATCTGTCGTGTTCTCCATGGGAATTTTTCCTTTCTTGTTTGGGGGGTGATTTTGCTCCCGATCAGTGGCGCTAATCTGAAACTCGTTAGCTACCGAACTGGTCGGATTGAGTTAGTAAGTTTGAGTCGTGAGTTGGGACGGAGAGATTCCATTTTGCTCCATTAGGTTTAGAAGCAATCGCAGTTTCTCGGCATTGCCGCATTTGAGTTTTAGTTTTCGATCTGTCCAGCTATTAACGCGAGAAACGCAGCGAAAAACCACCATGTGTTAAGAATTGAGGAATGATGAGAGAAAGATTTTCACTGTGAGGAGCGAGGAATTGATAAAGGCCGCTGGAAGCAGTTCCGGCGGCCTTTCTCTTTGTTCACGATCCGCTAGTCTTCGCGGATCTTAAGTACTCGCTTATTTCTCGCCAAGGGTGACGACTAATAGTTCGGTTGTTGATCACTTTTGGAGGTTCGTTCTTTCCCACATCCTTCTTGGCGATAACCGTGGCAGTCTTGTAATCGATGAACTTAATCTCACAGATTACATACTCATAAACCATCATTTCGTCTTTCAAGCTGTTCGAATTCGTGTATAGCGCCTGGTCCTTCCTGGTAACACAATCGATTCTTATAAGCGTCTGTATTTCCTCCGGGCTCTTCGCGTAAAGATCCGCGGGTAGAAAATTCTGGCTGGCTTCGACCGGAAACGGAGCGTCGGTAAAGAAAAGCTCACCCTCCTGAGAAAAACGATCGAGATAGATCTTACCGTCACTATTAGTGATAATGGCGATCTTGCCATTTATCACCGGCGTCTTGCTCAATTTTTCCGTCGTCGGCAATAGCGCCAATTCATCTTTCTTGGCGACCATCGCTGCGAACTCCTTCGGTGATTCAGATTTATTGGGTTGGCGTCCCGAGAGATGTGAACAGCCAAATAGAAACGTTAGTGACACCAGGCAAAGAATTGCCTCCAAGAGTTTTCGTCTGGGCATAGTTCTCCATTGTTGGGGGGGTAGACTTACGAAGCGTAATGAACATTATCCGGCCAAATATACCCGATAATCACTCGCTCTTGTTGAAAGAGATTGCAGATGATCTCTTGTTTCAGCAAGAAGGCGACCGCTTGAGTGCGGCGGCGACACGGCTGTATTCGCTATGCTCGTCCGCCACTGGACTTGATGAGAGTTCAATAAACACAGTTGATTTGAGTGAGACAAGACTTCCGAACGGTAATGTCATCTCACCGAAGGATGCCGCCAGATGTGTCCTGGATTACAGCCGAACTTCTAAATTCTTGAGGGGCATACATGCTGCGATAGTCGAAGCACAGAAACGTTTTCCCAATACGACATTAGAAATTCTTTACGCCGGATGCGGCCCTTTCGCGCCTCTCGCCCTTCCCTTAACCACTCGATTCAGTTCCAGCGAGCTACAGTTCACCCTGCTCGATATTCACAAACGATCTTTGGACGCGGCGCAACGTATTTTTCAAGCCTTCGGGCTAACGGGTTTTGTGCGCGACTATATTCACGGAGATGCTACCTCTTACGTCCATCATAGCCCGCTCCATGTGATTATTACTGAGACAATGCAAAGAGCTTTAGAGAAAGAATCGCAAGTGGCGATTACTTTCAACCTCGCGCCACAGTTACATCAGGGTGGCATCTTCATTCCTGAAAAGATCTCTGTCGATGCATGTTTCTATAATCCGAGTACAGAGTTCTCACGCTCGGATATATCTCGGAAGGTCGATCGGACCAGGATTAGTCTTGGCCAAATTGGAGTGAACCCCAAAAATGAGACAGT
>DATIBX010000695.1:0-2090 GCA_035457105.1 Pyrinomonadaceae bacterium | reverse complement strand
GCAAACCTGGTGGACTCGCGATTATGGAGCAACGCCTGAACCCTTTTGATTCGATCACGCAAATCAGAAAGAAATAGGTCGACGGGATCGTTTCGCGTAGTTCGTCTCGCAAACTGCGCGACGATATAGCGATGTTTGTCGCTCATTCGATCGAGCGCGGTGACCATACGTTCGAAAATCTGAGGAAGCTGCAGCAGACGGGCCGTGTGCCCGGTGGGTGCGGTGTCGACTATGACGTGATGGAATTCGCCGCTACGATCGAGCTCGCTAAGTTCAAAGAGCGCCATCACTTCGTCCATACCGGGAAGTGAGAGATTCAAGAGTTCGCTTATATCAGACTCATCCAGAAAGGTGCCACGCTCAGCAATTTCAGCCAGGACTGGTCCGTGTTGAGCGCGGAACTTTTCAAGCGCAATACCTGCGTCCATTTCAAAAGCAACAATCCTCGAACCCTTTCTTCGAGCGACCTCTGTCAGTGCATTTCCGACGGCTACACCCAGACTATCGGCAAGGGAGTGGGCCGGGTCAGTTGAAAAAAGCAGGATGGACCGTTCGACCGTGCTATTGGTAAATAAATGGAATGCAGTCGCTGCGGCCGCCGTTGTTTTTCCAACGCCACCTTTACCGCCGAAAAAGAGATATCGACTATTGGATAATTTGTTTTGGGATTCGCGTGAGGCCGCGAGATCGATTTTGGCTTTTGCACGAGGTGACGTCCTGCGCAGGGCAGCCACGCCTTACTCTCCCGGTTCCCAGAAATCGTTCTGAGAGTCGCCGCCCACCTCTATCACAAAACTGGAAGATTCTGCGGTGTGAGCTTGATGAAGCAACTCAAGTTGTCTGGTTTTGAGGGCGCGCAATCGCGCAAAGAGTTCTGCTTCACGTTCCTGATAATCGGCTTCAGAAATCTCATCCAACTCAAGTCGCATCTGCAACTCGAGCAACTGCTCTTTAATAACAGTGTCGTCATTCAACTCCTGGTCAGCCATCTTTTGGATCTGACCGAGAATGAATTTGAATCCGCTAACGGGAGCCAGGAGAATATCGTCTATCAAAAACATTTTTGCTAACTCGCCACCGCTTCACTGGTGCCTTCGCCACGCTCAAGCTTAAGCCGAATATGCACGAAATTATAAGGTGGCCATGGTCCGGTATACTTAAACGACAGCTTTCCTTCATATTTCGAAGCAATCTCTTTTACCTTTTGATCGAATTCGTTCTCGCGGTCGCGCTCGATTAGAAACGCGGCATTCATGATCATTCGATCGCCAATCGGTTTGTTGGCTCTGGACGCAACGGCCGTATCGCGTAATAACGAGTACACCTCGCGAATGTAAGCGTCCGCCTGGTCAGTTAGAGCTGTTTCAATTAGCCGGCCCAACTGCATTCGGGCAAAGTAGGTTGAACCTGTCGTACGCGAAGTGATCTGCTCTTTGAGATGGCGGATTTCGTCGTCCTTTTCTTCCAGTTCAAGGGTGACTTTGTCGCGATCCCAATTGACCTTTAAACCGAACTCAACTTTACCTTCCATCTTTGTCAAGACATCTCGGAGAGCATCGTAGGTTCCCCGAATGAGTTCTACAATGTCTTCTTCGGTGCGAAACAAAGCGCCAAACGCCATTGGCAGTACGGTGAACTCTCTCATGACCGTCTCGTTAACCTGCTCATGTGCAAACACATTTTCGCGAGTCGGGTCGTAAACTACTAACGGAGTGTTTGATACAACAGCAGCGAGGCCGCGATGACGAATCAAATAGACTTCATCTCCGCGCCCCCCAATACCCATTGGACCGAAAGATCTGGGTTCTGAAGTCTCGATGATGCAATAAACGTACTTACCCTCGGGAACAGGGTCAGTCGTTGTTTGTTCGGTTTCTCGGCTCATGTTGTTCAGTTAGCGAATGAGTTAGGCAGTGATCATCCAACCGTGAGATGTAATTTCGATCAAACGCTCGAATCATAATCAAGTTGTATGTGACTGTACAGTAGGATTTTAGGAAATAAGAAAGTTCTCTCTCCGAGCTGGATCGCAACGTTCTTAACCCACGGACATCAAGTTCGCTGAACGGTTCTGATGCATAGGTCTGACG
>DATIBX010000694.1:0-51109 GCA_035457105.1 Pyrinomonadaceae bacterium | reverse complement strand
CACCCCACCAAGGCGTAGTGATGTGGCGCGCGTTCGTATATGACGTTAAGCCCGGCTATGATCGCGCCGGTGCGGCTTACGAAAATCTACAACCCTTTGACGGAAAGTTTGCCGACAATGTGCTACTGCAAGTCAAGAATGGGCCAATTGACTTCCAACCGCGCGAACCATTCCATCCGCTTTTTGGCGCAATGCCAAAGACAAATCTAATTCCCGAGGTACAAATTACTCAGGAATACCTTGGCTTCTCGAATCACCTGGTTTTTCTTGCTCAAATGTGGCGCGATTTTCTCGACTCTGACACTTATGCGTATGGTCCAGGTTCCACAGTAACCAAAGTCATTGATGGCAGTCTGAATAAGCAGCGACTCACCGGGCTGGTTGGCGTTGCCAATACAGGGTCGGATCGAAACTGGACTGGTCATCACTTTCTGCAAGCTAACTGGTTTGCCTTTGGGCGGCTGGCCTGGGATCCCGATCTGTCTTCTGAAAGAATCGCGCGAGAATGGATCGGAATGACCTTCACAAATGATCCACATGCTGTAGAAACGATTAGCCAAATCATGCTCGGGTCATGGGAAGCGGTCGTCGATTATATGACTCCGCTCGGGCTGCATCACATTATGTGGGGAAAGACTCATTATGGACCGGCTCCGTGGTGGGATGCTGAACATCGAGAGGATTGGAACCCAGTCTATTTTCATAAAGCCGAACCGGGCGGGATAGGTTTCGATCGCACCAAAACAGGCAGTAATAGCGTGAGCCAGTATCACAAACAAGTGAGCGACGCCTTTAGTAATCTAGACACCTGCCCGGAAAAGTTTCTGCTTTGGTTCCATCATGTTCCATGGGATTATCGTACGCGTTCGGGAAAGATCTTGTGGGACGAAATGTGTTTGCATTTCCAGCGAGGAGTGGATTGGGTAAGAGCCACGCGTAAAGAGTGGGCGGCACTCTCAGGCAAGATAGATCCCGAGCGTCACGCAGAAATTGATCGAAAACTCGCCTTGCAGGAGCGTGACGCGGTTTGGTGGCGCGATTCAGTCTTACTTTATTTTCAGACGTTTTCGAAGAGGCCGTTACCTCCGGGCGTCGAGAAGCCAGCCAAGACTCTCGATGAGTATAAGAAGACTCCTTTGCCTTGGAACTAACTTTGGAGTGCGCTGGCCTGGCGGCGCTTTCAAGACGTCTGCGGTATAAGAACTTGATTTGAAATAGAGGATACTATTTAACAAAGCGCCACCAGGCTGGCGCACTCCAAGGGCGCACTCCAAAACTCGATGAAGATTGTCGACATCAGACCAACCACCGTAACAGTTCCGCTCGAAGCGCCTTTGCGCCATGCAAATGGCTGCCATTGGGGACGGTTTGTCCGGACTATCGTGGAAGTCGAAACTGATGACGGATTGATCGGCCTGGGCGAAATGGGTGGTGGCGGGGAATCAGCGGAAGCAACGTTTCGGGCAATGAAGAGTTATCTTGTTGGGCGAGACCCGGCCCGGCTCGAGGAGCTTCGATTTCTAATTGCGAACCCGACCGCTTCCCTCTATAACAATCGGACGCAAATTCTGGCCGCGATTGAATTTGCCTGTCTTGATATCCTCGGTCAAAAGTGGGGCGTGCCAGTTTCCGAGATACTTGGCGGTCGTTTGCGTGAACGCATTCCTTTTGCCTCGTATCTGTTCTTCCGATATGCCAGTAAAGAGCACAATTTCGACGAGGTCAGAACTGTTGACCAGCTTGTCAGTCATGCCCGGGGGCTCAAATCGGAATACGGATTCACCTCTCATAAACTTAAAGGCGGGATCTTTCCTCCAGCTTATGAACTTGAGTGTTATCGCGCTTTGGCTGCTGAACTGCCAGCCGATAGATTCCGCTTTGATCCCAATGCGGTTTGGTCGACGGAGACCGCCATCTGGTTTGGCCAGCAGATTGAGGACATCCGAAATGATTATTTGGAAGACCCGGTGTTTGGGTTGAACGGAATGCGGCGGGTTCGTGAGAAAGTACGCATGCCGTTAGCGACAAACACTGTGGTGGTCAACTTCGAACAACTGGCCGCTAACGTTCTTGATACGGCGGTAGATGTCATACTTCTGGACACTACGTTCTGGGGTGGCATACGTCCTTGTGTCAAGGCTGCCGGAGTTTGCGAAACCTTTCAATTGGGCGTTGCGGTGCACTCTTCCGGAGAGCTGGGTGTTCAGCTTGCGACTATGCTACATCTGGCCGCAGTCATACCTAATTTATCATTTGCAGTAGACGCACATTATCATCAATTGACAGACGACATTATCCAGGGCGGGAGGATGAAGTATGAAGCAGGCACTATAAGAGTGCCCAGTGGTCCAGGTCTCGGAGTGAAACTCGATTACGACTCTCTAGGCGGATATAACGACCTTTATCGTCGCCTGGGTGCTTATCCATATGATCAGGATCCATTAAGACCAGGTTGGACGCCGACAATTCCAAATGACCGTTGGGCAGATCCAACCGACTCGAGAACACCCAACATCGGCCTTTGACGAAACGAGAAAGGGACGGAGTAATGATAGGCCTCGTAGAAAATCAAACTGGGCAAGGCGAGTTGCTGACTGACAAGGTACGACTACGGAAGAAAGTCGAAGGTCTGATCGCAAGTACTCCGGCGATCGACATTCATACTCATGTGCACCCGCCGGAATTCAAGTCACTTTACCTCTCCGGCATCGATGACTTGCTGACTTATCACTACCTGATCGCCGAAACGTTCCGCTCAACCGGTCTTAGCTATTCAGACTTCTGGCGGATGACGAAAACTGAACGCGCTGACGTTGTATGGCAGACTCTCTTTGTGAACAACTCGCCTTTGTCCGAAGCGGCACGCGGTATTGTCACCATCCTCTCAGCGTTTGGACTTGACTCACGCGCGACAAAATTGGAGGAAGCACGTGCCTTCTTTAACGCTCAACAACCCCAGGATCACATCAATCGCGTACTCGAAATGTCGTCCGTCAGTGAAATAGTGATGACCAACGATCCGTTCAATGATCAGGAAGCGAATGGCTGGCTCGATGAAGTCGAACATGACCCGCGCTTTCATGCTTCGCTCCGTCTGGACACACTATTGAACGAATGGCCCTTTGCAAGTCAATATCTCGCCAGGCAGAATTTCAAGGTTAATACCGAGCTGACGCCAAACAATTTTGGTGAGATTCGCCGCTTCCTTGATGAGTGGATTCTGAGGCTTCGTCCCGTCTACATGGCAGTCTCTCTTCCGTCTGACTTTGACTTCCCTGCCGGTGACATCCGAGACACTTTGTTGCGAGAGGTTGTATTGCCAACTGCTGAATCGCATGGACTGTCGCTCGCTATCATGATCGGAGTGCGACGCGGCGTAAATCCAGCGCTTCGCTCCGCAGGTGATGGAATTGGCAAGGCAGATATCACTGCTATCGAGCGGATTTGTGCGGCTTATCCGGATGGACGATTCCTGGTAACGGCGCTTTCACGCGAAAATCAACACGAGTTGTGTGTCGCCGCCCGGAAATTCAAAAACCTGATGCCTTTTGGCTGCTGGTGGTTTCTGAATAACCCATCGATAGTTGCCGAGATTACTACGGAGAGAGTGGAGTTGCTTGGACCAAGCTTTATTCCACAGCACTCCGACGCAAGAGTACTCGAGCAACTCATATACAAATGGCAACATTCAAGAACAGTGATTGCAGACTGCCTATTTGACCTTTATGCGCGCTTGCTCGAGAGTGGGCGCGCCGTCACTGCAGCAGAAATCCAACGTGACATCAACCGTATGTTTTCCGGTAATTTCCGTGAGTGGATAGCGACTTCATCTTCTTGATTTATTTTACAATAAAGAGGAACGGGAGCTATCTTCCAGAAACCGTTATTTCATTTCTCCAAGCTCAGGAGCATCTCGCAACCATGATCGGTCAAACCTGCGTACGTTCAAACATTAAACGTCTGACTCTCTTAGTAATCATTGCACTCACTGTACCCTGCGTGTTTAGTCCCCCGCACAGTCGCTCGCAAACGGCCACGCCTGACTATAAGAACGCTAATTTATCTGTTGACCAGCGGGTTGCGGATCTCTTGAAACGGATGACGGTGGAGGAAAAGGTCGCCCAATTGGTGTGCCTCTGGCAACAGCGACCGCAGGCGCAACCCCAGACCGACTTCTCGACCGATCGTGGTGCGTTGTCGTCTGCGAAAGCTGAACAGGTTATGAAGTACGGTATCGGCCAGATTGCTCGCCAGCGTGAAAGAAAAGGACCGCGAGAAGGAGCCGAGTTTGCTAACGCAGTGCAAAAGTGGCTTATCGAAAATACCAGGCTGGGGATTCCGGCAATTTTGCATGACGAAATTCTCCATGGTCACATGGCCCAGGGCTCAACCAGCTTTCCCCAGCCAATCGCACTCGCAAGTACCTGGGATCCCGACTTCGTGAGCAAAGTGTTCACAGCTGCCGCTCTGGAGACGAGGGTTCGAGGCAGTCACCAGGTGCTTGGTCCAAATCTCGATGTGGCGAGAGAGCCGAGATGGGGACGTACCGAAGAAACTTATGGCGAAGATCCATACCTGGTTTCGCGGATGGCAGTCGCAGCTGTAAAAGCGATCCAGGGCACCGGACCAAAAGTGGATGCCGACCACGTTATTGCCACTGCCAAACACTTCGCAGCCCATGGACAACCTGAAGGCGGCACAAATATTGGTCCTGCCAACTACTCTGAGCGCACACTACGAGAAGTCTTTCTGCCAAGCTTTGAGGCGGCGGTAAAAGAAGCCGGGATCATGAGCATCATGCCCTCGTACAACGAGATCGACAGCGTGCCTTCTTCCGTGAACAAATGGTTACTCCAGGATGTTCTACGCGGTGAATGGGGCTTCAAGGGTTATGCCGTTTCAGACTATTATGCGGTTACCCAACTACGGGATCTGCACCACGTTGCACCCGATCTTAAAGAGGCCGCGCGCTTGTCATTGGAGGCAGGAGTTGACGTTGAACTTCCCGATCCCGATGCTTTTCTTACCCTCGTCGATCTAGTTAAGTCAAAAAAGGTTTCCGAAGCGACCCTGGATACAGCAGTGGGTAGACATCTGCGCGCTAAATTTCTGCTGGGCCTGTTTGAAAATCCCTACGTCGATCCGGAACGTGCCGTTAAGGTCACCAACTCAACCGACAATCGTGCACTCGCCGCCGAAGCCGCACGTCGTTCAATAGTATTGTTGAAGAACGACAACAATGTCTTACCGCTCAGTTTGAGCACGTTGAAGTCGATAGCAGTTATTGGACCAAACGCCGAACGCGTTCACCTGGGAGGCTACAGTGATAATCCGCTACGAGGTGTAAGTGTCTTACAGGGAATAAAGGACAAAACTACTGGCCGCGTGCGCGTGACTTACGCCGAGGGCTGCAAAATCACAAAAGAAGGCGGTAACTGGTGGGCTGATACCTCGACGCTCAGTGATCCGGCGGATGATCAGAAACTGATCGCCGAGGCAGTGGAAACCGCAAAAGCAGCGGATGTTTCTTTGATGGTGTTGGGAGGCAACGAGGATACTAACAAAGAAGCATGGGCCGATAATCACCTGGGTGACCGAGACAGCCTTGACCTTGTTGGCCGCCAAGACGAGTTGGTCAAACAAGTGCTTGCTACCGGGAAGCCAGTGATCGTAATTCTCATCAACAGTGGACCACTTTCAATCAACTATCTTGCCGAAAGCGTTCCGGCCATTCTCGAAGGCTTTTACCTGGGCCAGGAAACTGGAGTCGCCGTCGCTGATGTGTTATTCGGTGACTATAACCCGGGTGGCAAACTGGCGGTCAGCTTCCCGCGGACCGTGGGACAGCTCCCTATCTATTACAACCAGAAGCCAACGGCAAAACGCGGATACCTCTTTGCAAACAAGGATCCCTTGTACCCGTTCGGTTACGGCTTGAGCTACACAACGTTCTCATATTCGCAACCCACAATTTCACCAGCGCAAATTCCCACGAACGGTCAAGCCAAGGTTAGCGTAACTGTTACCAATACCGGCAAACGCGCGGGAGATGAGGTGGTCCAGCTCTATATTCATGATGTCGTCAGTTCCGTGACGCGGCCAATCAAGGAGCTCAAAGATTTCAGGCGCATTACGCTCGCTCCCGGTGAAAGCAAAAATGTCGAATTTACTATTACGCCTGAGAAACTATGGTTTTATGACCTCAGTATGAAACGAGTGGTGGAACCCGGCTGGTTCGACATCATGGTCGGGCCCAGTTCGGCAAAGTATCAGACTGCCAAACTCGAAGTGGTAGCGCAGTGAAGTCGAGGAGACCCAGGCTTGGTCCAGTTGCGTTCGGTTTGTTGCTGACTGTCGTAGCAACAGCGCCGTGGACGACGTCTGCCCGGAAGTCAGACGCGCTAAAGGATGCGTTCAAATCCGACTTTCTAATCGGAGCCGCACTCAACCGCCGACAGTTTTCTGCCGCAGACAAATCTGAGTTAGCTCTTATTCAAACCCACTTCAACTCTATTACTCCTGAGAATCAACTGAAGTGGCAGTACGTTCATCCTTCACCTGGCAAGTTTGATTTCACCGCCGCGGATCAGTATGTGAGTTTCGGTGAAAAGCACAACATGGTTGTCATTGGCCACACGCTCGTCTGGCACAGACAAACCCCGAATTGGGTCTTTCAGGACGATAAAGGCAGACCCGTCGATCGTGAGACTTTGCTCGGACGAATGAAGGAGCACATCGCCACCGTTGTTGGCCGCTATAAAGGGCGGATCAAAGGCTGGGATGTCGTTAACGAAGCCGTAAATGCAGATGGCTCGATGCGTCAATCGCCATGGCTGAAGATAATTGGTGAAGACTATATAGCCAAGGCATTTCAGTTCGCTCATGAGGCCGATCCCTCGGCCGAGCTTTACTACAACGACTACGCGTTGGAAGATGCACCCAAACGGGCCGGTGCTGTCAGATTGATGGAGCAACTGAAAAAACAGGGCGTGTCGATTGCTGGAATCGGGCTGCAAGGGCACAATCGACTGGATTGGCCATCGATTGAACAACAGGACATCACCATTTCGACGTTCGCTAAACTCGGCTTGCGCGTAAACATCACTGAGCTGGATGTTGACGTTTTACCGGTCGTTTCCGAAGACGTCGGACCGACAATGAAACTAACCGATGAGTTACAGTCCAGCTTGAACCCATTTCGGAACGGTCTGGCACCGGCGGTCAGTACGGAACAGGCAAAACGATATGCCGAACTATTCAATATCTATCTCAAACATCGAGATGCTATTGATCGGGTTACACTTTGGGGAGTGACCGATGCAGATACCTGGTTGAACAATTGGCCAGTTAGAGGTAGAACGAACTACCCTTTGCTGTTCGATCGAAGCGGCCAACCCAAAGAAGCTTTAGCCGCGGTGCTAAAAGCTGCCGAAGATTTTAAGCGTAACTAAATACATTGGGCCCAAGAATGGTTAACCCAACGAACTGAGTGGAAGGCAAAGCAAATGACCAGCAATAACTACACACCAAAGCCAGAACATAAATTCACTTTCGGATTATGGACCGTGGGTAATCGTGGCCGAGATCCGTTTGGTGACGCGACTCGTCCAACGCTAAGTCCAGTCGACGCAGTTAGAAAGTTGAGTGAACTCGGAGCTTACGGCGTAAATCTCCACGACAATGACCTGATCCCGATTGACGCAACTGCCGCCGAACGTGATCGCATCGTGCGCGACTTCAAGCAGGCTCTGAAAGATACCGGGATGAAAGTCCCGATGGCCACCACCAACCTGTTTTACGATCCAGCCTTTAAGGATGGCGCCTTCACTTCAAACGATCCCAGCGTGCGCCTGTATGCTTTGCAGAAAACCATGCGCTCGATGGATCTGGGGGCCGAACTCGACGCGCATATTTACGTCTTCTGGGGCGGCCGCGAGGGGGCTGAAGTTGATGCTGCGAAGGACGCTCGTGAAGCGCTCAAGTGGAATCGCGAGGCCATGAACTTCCTTTGCGAATATTCGATTGATCAGGGTTACGACTATAAATTTGCACTTGAGGCAAAACCAAACGAGCCACGTGGTGATATCTATCTACCAACCACCGGGGCGATGCTGGGATTCATTGCAACCCTGGACCATCCCGAAATGGTTGGGGTAAATCCGGAGGTCGGACACGAACAGATGTCCGGTCTGAATTTCTATCACGTGGTAGCCCAGGCAATTGAGGCAAATAAACTGTTTCATATTGATCTCAACGACCAAAAAGGGCCTCGTTTTGATCAGGATTTGCGCTTTGGATCAGAGTCGATCAAGAACTTGTTCTTCCTCGTTAAGTTGCTGGAAGAAGCTGGTTACGAAGGTCCGAGGCATTTCGATGCTCACTCTTATCGCAGTGAGAATCAGGAGGGCGTTTGGGAATTCGCCAAAGGCTGCATGCGCAACTACCTGATCCTCAAAGATAAGGCACGACAATTCAACGAAGATTCGGAAGTTCAAGCATTACTATCCGAGATTCGTTCCGGTTCACCAGCACACGCGGAAGAACTTGGTAGATACAGTCGGGCGCGCGCCGAACGCATCAAAGCGCTGACACTAGACCGCGAGAAAATTGCTCAGAAGGTATTGCCGTACGAGCGTTTGGACCAGCTCACGATCGATATCCTGCTTGGTGTGAGGTGAGCTACTTTTAAGAAATGTGAAACGCCGTGAGACTCGCCTGACTAACTCGATGATTATCTTGCGAAGTGTCGCCATCCTTCTGTTCGTCTGCCTGGGTTTTGCAACGATTACCCACGGTCAACACCCGCCCGCCGTGAATTATGACGAGTCTAAGGTTGGTCAGTACACACTTCCTGATCCGCTTGTTTTCAACGACGGCACGCCGGTCCGGACAGCTGCAGATTGGACCAACAGACGGCGAGCGGAAATACTGGAATTGTTCGCTACCAACGTTTACGGTCATAGTCCGGCGAAGCCTCGGAATATCAGCTACGAGATCTTTGATAACGATCCCAACGCGCTTGGCGGTAAAGCGATTCGTAAGCAAGTAACGATCTATTTCTCACCTTCCAGGTCGGGACCAAAGGAAGAAGTACTGATATACATCCCGAAAAACGCCCCACGCCCTGTGCCTGTTTTTCTGCTACTGAGTTTTGCCGGCAATCAGACTCTTTCAGAAGAGCCGCAGATTAAAGCGGGAGCGATGTGGAATCCAAAAACGCGGGAGAAGCAAGCTGCCCCCGAGGACTCTCGAGGTCGAATGCAAGCAGCAACTGAACGTATACTCTCTCGGGGTTACGCGTTCGCGGCCGTCAACTATGCCGACATTGAACCAGACTTCAACGGTGGTTATGTTTCGGGAATCAGACCCCTTTTCTTCAAAGATGGTCAAAGCGAAAACAGCAACGACGAATGGGGCGCGATTGGAGCATGGTCCTATGGCCTGAGTCGCATTGTTGATTATTTTGAAAGAGATAAAGACATAGATGCCAGGCGAGTGGTCATCATTGGCCATTCCCGACTGGGTAAGACCGCGCTTTGGACTGGCGCACTGGACCAGCGGGTAGCAATGGTCATCTCAAGCTGTTCCGGCGAAGGTGGCGCTTCACTTTCCCGTCGCGATTACGGTGAACGAATTAGTAACCTGACCTGGTCTTTTCCTTACTGGTTTGCAAAAAACTATAAGAATTTCGCCGATAAAGTCGATCAACTCCCGGTCGATATGCATGAACTTATCGCCTTGATTGCTCCTCGACCGGTTTACATCACGGGCGGTGAAACAGATCTTTGGGCTGATCCCAAGGGTGAATTTCTCGCCGCGGTAGGGGCTGGACCAGTCTTTCGTCTGCTCGGCAAAGGGGATTTAGGGACCGATCAGATGCCGGGGCTGGACCAACCGATAATGAAAACTATAGCCTTTCATATTCACAGCGGCGGTCATGCTATCACGCCATTTGATTGGGAACAGTTTCTGACTTTCGCGGATAAGAACCTGAAGCACTGAAACACGGAGTAAAGTCTATGATTCGTCGTCGAGACCTAATCGTCGTGATGATCGCGGTGGGGACAACTCTTTGTTGTGTCCGGGCTTTTGGTCAGGCTGGAGTCATGCAATCGACGGCGTTTGACTGGAATTCTATAACCGTCAAGCAAACTGATGTCGGTTCAGTAAGACAATTCTTTCGGACGCCGACGGCCACGCTGGATAAACTCGAATGCCACGTGACGACGCTCAATCCTGGTCTTCAGTCACATCCGCCGCACAAGCACGTGAATGAGGAGCTCGTGATCATCCGAGAAGGAACGGTTGAGGTACTGAGCGATGGGACGTGGAAGCGTGTGGGACCTGGTTCGGTTATTTTTAATGCGTCGAATCAGATGCACGCACTTCGTAACGTGGGGTCGACGCCAGCGGTATATCACGTCATCAATTGGTCGTCTCCAGGGATGTTGAAAAAACCTTAGGTCTTTGGTCTTGGGTCTTGGGCCTTTGGTATTTGGGTTGTCTTCGAACACCATGGAAGATCAAAGCTCAAAAGCCTAAGTCCAAAGTTCAAAGACCAATACATAAAAAAATGATCGACAAAGTCAGATGGGGCGTCCTGGGTGTCGCCAACATAGCAACCAAAAAAGTTATCCCCGCCATGCAAGCTGGCGAGTGGTCGACAATTCTGGGCATTGCATCCCGTGACCTGGAAAAAGCAGAGACCGCCGCCGCAAACTTAGGAATCCAAAAATCCTACGCCTCATATCAAGATCTCCTCGACGACGACGATATTGAAGCCGTTTACATCCCACTACCAAATCACCTGCACGTCGAGTGGGCCATCAAGGCCGCGGAGGCCGGTAAACATGTCTTGTGTGAGAAGCCTATCAGCCTCTCGGTAGCTGAAGCTCTTCCTCTGTTAGACGTACGAGAGAGTACCGGCGTGAAGATTCAGGAAGCCTTCATGGTCCAAACTCACCCGCAGTGGATCGCCGTGATGAATTTGATCAGAGATGGCCGGATCGGTGCTGTTCGCTCGGTCATAGCTTACTTCAGCTATAACAACCAGGATCCAAAAAACATTCGCAATATTCGGGATATAGGCGGCGGCGGCTTAATGGATATCGGTTGCTATCTAATCTTCTGCTCCAGGCAAATTTTTGGCGCCGAACCGCGGCGAATTGTGTCACTGATCGAGGAACACCCGTTGACCCACACCGACATATTGACATCGGCTCTCCTCGACTTTGAAGCAGGTCAGTCGGTCTTTACCTGCAGCACCAGAATTACTCCTTATCAACGAGTTCAGATCATTGGTACTGACGGACGAATCGAAGTTCAGATTCCCTTTAATGCTCCGCCTGATCGACCCTGCAAAATTTTTATCGATGATGGGTCGGATTTGAGCGGCGCCGCCATTGAAACCATTGAGTTTGCGGTCACGGACCAGTATACGATTCAGGGTGATCTGTTTTCCCAGGCCATTCGCGAGGAGTCAGAACCTGTCTTATCGCTGGAAGACTCCATCAGGAACATGGCGGCGATCGAAACAACCTTCAAATCGATGGAGACTGGCCGCTGGGAAACAGTTCCTCAACTGTTCACTGGCGAATCCTTTACAACACACGGTTGATGAGTGGCTCGTCGTTCTCGAAGCGTTGCAAATTATTAAGGAAGTGTTTTACCTGACGCTCTTTCTCAGTTGTATGCCCGCCGGCCGTGTGCGGAGTAATAAAGCAATTTGGGGTGGTCCAAAGCGGATTATTGGGCGGTAGCGGTTCAGAATCAGTAACATCGAGGTAAGCCGCCTTAACTTTGCCCGACGCGAGCGACCTGATCAAGGCAGCCTGGTCCAAGGTGGCTCCGCGTCCGATGTTGTAAACGATAGCGCCCGTTTTGAGTTTGCCAAAGCGCTCAGCATTCAAAAAGTGGCTGGTTTCGTCATTCGCTGGAAGAATATTTATAACGTGATCGGCACGCGGCAATAATTCATCGACTCGAGAGACTTCAATTACAGGAATCGATTCATCGCCCGTAACAGTGCGTCTAACGGCCATTAAGTTCATGTGCAGTGGTTGAAGCAGCTCTGCAACCCGTCGAGCAATCGAGCCAAAGCCGAGAATCAGAGCTGATTGACCATTGAGTAAGGGAGACTGCGCCCGCAATTCCTGCATCGGCCACGCTTTTTGTTGACTTTGATTATCAAGCGCTTGCGGAAGGTTTCTCGCGAGCGACAACATCATCGCCAGTAGATGCTGCGCGCAGGGTTCGTCATAAACCGCTGAACTGTTGGACATCAAGGTGCCGCGAGCCCGCAGAACGCCCTTTACAGATTCAACGTCATAGTTGGTGTAGCCTGCGGAATTAAGCTGAACCCAACGCACTGATTGAGATGCGACAATCGCCTGCGGATCAGGATAACCAAAAGCAACGTCTGAATCAGCCAGCGCCTGGCGTGGTTCGCCGCCGAGACCGTTTTCCGTTTCGGGAAAGACTAATAGCTGATGGCTTGCAGTTCCCTCTTGCAGCAGCTCTAAGGCTGACCGGTCGCGTGGGCCAAAGTCGTTGTTGCACCAGATGCGCAGTTTCATAGAGGCTTTGAACTCTAAGACATGAACGAGACTCAAGCAACAACCAAAGGTGAACCTGTCGCGTTAAGTACCAGCGCGACTCGCCCCTCCGGCTCGCAATTTAAGCTTCCTGGTCTGCGTTGGTGGATGATGACCCTGATCATGTTGGGGTCGATTCTTAACTATCTCACCCGCAGCACCCTCTCGGTTGCAGCACCTAATGTACTGCACGACCTGCACATCAACGAACAGCAATACTCATACATCGTCGGAGCATTTCAGATCGCGATAATGTTTCAACCTTTGTGTGGCTATGTCATGGACGTGTTGGGGCTACGGGTAGGTCTCGCAATTTTTGCCACCGCCTGGTCTCTAATCAACATGGCCCATGGTCTGGCTCACAATTGGCAATTCCTTGCAGCTCTCCGGGCGCTGCTGGGATTTAATGAGGGTTCAGCAAATCCGGCCGGAATGAAAGCGACTGCCGAATGGTTTCCCGCCAGAGAGCGAGGCTTTGCTGGCGGAGTCTACAATATTGGGGCCTCGTTCGGCTCGATGCTAGCGCCGCCACTCGTAGCCTGGGCCATCATTGCTTACAACTGGCAATTCGCCTTTGTGCTAACGGGAGGGATGGGATTAGTCTGGGTGGCGCTCTGGATTCTGTTTTACCGCTCGCCTGCGCAACATCCCGCACTGTCAAATTCTGAAAAAGAGTACATCGCCAAAGGACAAGAGGCGCATCTAGACAGCGATGGCACGCGGCCTTCGATTTGGCGATTGCTGCGACAACGCAACTTCTGGGGTATCGCGATTCCCAGATTTCTTGCCGATCCTACCTGGGGGACGCTGACATTCTGGTTGCCGCTCTATCTCAACACTGTAAGGCATTTTGATCTCAAGCAAATTGCGCTGTTTGCCTGGATGCCTTTTCTGGCCGCTGACCTGGGCTGTCTGTGTGGACCATCCATCACCGCAAGTTTACAAAAGTATGTAGGGCTCTCGCTCATCGATGCGCGGCGTACGGCTTTCTCGATCGGTGCTTTCCTGATGATCGGCGTGGCCTATGCCGGCTTCGTTGAGAGTCCCTACACAGCCATTGCACTAATAAGCCTGGCCGGATTCGCCCATCAAACTTTGTCGGTGACAGTCATCACTATGTCGTCAGATCTGTTCAAGCGAAGTGAGGTTGCTACTGTTGCCGGAATGGCCGGCACTCTCGGAAATGCTGGCTTACTGATCTTTTCACTTCTGATCGGTGCGCTGGTTCTGAAGATTGGTTACTCGCCATTCTTCATCTGCCTGGCAGTACTCGACCTGGTTGGTGCAGTTGTGCTGTGGACGCTAGTCAAAGCGCCGGAAGAAAGAGCGTTGACTGTTGAAAAATGAAACTGCTAAATGACCGCTATTATTAAAAATCCAATTCTACGTGGCTTTAATCCTGACCCATCAATCGTTCGCGTTGGTGACGACTATTACATCGCTACTTCAACGTTTGAGTGGTATCCCGGGGTCCAAATTCACCATTCGAGAGATCTGGTAAATTGGCGTCTGCTGACTCGCCCTCTGAATCGCGCCAGCCAGCTAAATATGTTAGGTGATCCTGATTCCTGCGGCATCTGGGCTCCCTGCCTGACATTCTCGGACGGGCTTTTCTACCTGGTCTATACCGACGTCAAACGCTACGGCCGTACCAGCCAGGCCGGAGCAAGTGGTGCTTCGCTTCGGGACATGCATAACTATCTCGTCACCAGCAAGTCCATCGACGGTGACTGGTCCGATCCAATCTTTCTAAACAGTAGTGGTTTTGATCCGTCACTCTTTCATGATGATGATGGACGAAAATATCTGCTGAACATGCTTTGGGACTTTCGTCCTGGTAATAATCGCTTTGCCGGAATTCAGTTGCAGGAATATTCGCCTCTGGAGCAGAAACTCATTGGTCCGCGCGAAATTATTTTCACCGGTACGGCGCTCGGATTAACTGAAGGTCCCCACGTCTATAAGCGGAATGGTTATTATTATTTGTTGACTGCGGAGGGCGGAACTGGTTGGGGCCATGCGGTCACGCTTGCGCGATCGAGATCTTTAAATGGACCATACGAGGTTCATCCCGACAATTACATTCTAACGGCCCGGGATCGACCGGACGTCACCTTACAGCGTGCGGGTCATGCCGATCTCGTTGAAACTCAGAACGGCGAAACCTATATGGTCTTTCTCTGTGGCAGGCCTTTAGCGAATCGCGGCAGATGTACGCTCGGAAGAGAGACCGCAGTTCAGAAGATGAGCTGGGGTGAAGACGGCTGGCTCCGAACATGGGATGGTCAACGGATTCCTACAGTGACAGTCGAAGCACCATCGTTACCTCCTCATCCATTTCCCTCATCACCACCAAGATGTGATTTCGATGATCGGAAGCTTCCGCTGGATTTTCAATGGCTGCGATCTCCGTCACCCGAAGAACTCTTTAGCCTTTCAGCGCGCCCGGGTTTCTTGCGCCTATATGGACGTGAATCGGTTGGCAGTCTTTTCAGACAAAGCCTCGTCGCCAGACGGCAACAAGCTCATTGCTATACCGCCATTACTTCCATCTCGTTCGAGCCGGAAGATTTTCAACAGACTGCTGGCTTGATCTGTTATTACAACGGCGAGAAGTTTCACTATTGCTATATCAGTTACGACGACAGGATGGGCAAACACCTGCGCGTGATGTCGGTGCATCCTGATCTCGTGCAATCGGATGTTTTTACAGCGCCGTTACCAATTGCCGCAGGTACGACAGTGGAACTGAGGGTTGAAGTAGACTACGAACGATTGCGTTTTGGTTATCGCATCGGAAACGAATCATGGAGGTGGTTACCGGAACAATTTGACGCCAGTATTCTTTCAGACGAGGCGAGCGCACCGGGTAAACCGAACTTTACCGGCGCTTTTGTTGGTATGTGTTGTCAGGACAGTTCGGGACAAGGACGACCCGCAGATTTCGATTTTTTTGAGTACAGCGAACGAGAGTTTCAACCAATCATCGGAGTGGACCAGTAACAATGGAAAAGTCTAAGGAGAATCGCAGAGCTTTTATCAAAAAGTCAGTCACCTCGGCTGCTGGATTGTTGACGATGTCAACATTTTCCAAAAGATCGGAAAAGATAAAGGCGGTTCCGCGAACAGGGAGCAATGCCACGTTACAAGCAGCACCAAGAATCAAATTCTCGGTCATCGGTATCAACCATGATCATATTCACAACCAGATCGGCGCAACGGTCAGGGGCGGCGGCGAGTTCGTCTCGTTTTACGCAAAGGAAACTGATCTAGCCGCCGCCTTCGCGAAGCGCTATCCGCGCGCGAAACAAGCTCGCAGCCACGATGAAATACTGGAAGATAAATCGATTCAGATTGTATTGAGCGCTACGATACCCGTCGATCGGGCCCCGCTCGGCATTGCTGTGATGAAGCACGGCAAGGATTACATGTCTGCCAAGCCGGGAATCATCACGCTTGAACAGTTGGCAGAAGTACGCCGCGTGCAGCAAGAGACGAAGCGGATCTACTCAATCATGTATAGCGAACGCTTCGGAAATAGAGCGACTGTTAAAGCGGGTGAGTTGGTTAAGGCAGGAGCAATCGGTCAGGTACTGCAAACAACCGGTCTTGGACCACACCGGTTGAACCCCTTGAGCCGACCCACGTGGTTTTTTGATCATAAGTATGCTGGCGGCATCATCTGCGACATAGCGTCACACCAATTCGATCAATTCCTTTTCTTCACCGGTTCAAGCAAGGCAGATATCGTCGCTTCACAGGTAGGCAATTTCCATCATCCACAGTATCCAGAGTTTCAGGATTTCGGAGACGTGATGTTGCGAGGCGATGGTGGAACCGGCTACATCCGCGTTGACTGGTTTACTCCTGATGGTTTGAGTACCTGGGGCGATGGCCGGCTGACAATTATCGGCACGGATGGATTCATCGAGATTCGAAAAAATGTGGATGTCGCCGGAAGGCCCGGTGGCAATCACCTTTTTCTAACCGATCAAAAAGAGACGCGATATTTTGACTGCAATAATGATCCGCTTCCTTATGGAGAACAACTCGTGAATGACGTACTCAATCGCACCGAGACTGCGATGACACAACGCCACTGCTTCCTGGCTACGGAATTAGCGCTACTCGCACAGAAGCACGCTCAACAGATAAATATCAAAAAGTAGGCCATCACTTGAGTTGAAAAGACCATCCACAGATTACGCCGAGAACCCGGATTTCTTCAAAGAAAGGCAAGAATCTGTGGAACCGGCGTAATCTGTGGATTGTATTCTTGAGGTTTCACACTATTACTTCGCTGCCAAATAAACTCTATGAAGAAACTATCGACGACCCTGCTAATACTAACTCTTCTGTCAACAAGCCTGCAGGGCACCTTGGCCCAGGAGAAACTGCCCTACCAGGATCCTGCGCTGCCAATTCAAACACGGGTCGACGATCTTGTCTCTCGTATGACCCTCGAAGAAAAGGTTTCGCAGATGATGAATGGCGCTGCAGCTATCCAACGCCTGGGCATCCCTGAATACGAATGGTGGAACGAGGCCCTTCATGGAGTGGCACGCGCTGGTTACGCTACCGTTTTTCCGCAAGCTATTGGACTCGCCGCGACTTGGAATGCCGACTTGATGTACCAGGTCGCTGATGTTATCTCCACCGAGGCCCGGGCCAAACACCATGAGTTTGAGCGCAACAATGACCGGGCACGCTATAAAGGCCTCACCTTTTGGAGTCCCAACATCAATATCTTTCGCGATCCACGCTGGGGTCGAGGGCAAGAGACCTATGGCGAAGATCCATATCTAACTGCAAGAATGGGCGTTGCCTTTGTCAAAGGATTACAGGGAAATGATCCTCACTATTTGAAAGTTATTGCCACGCCGAAACACTACGCCGTCCATAGTGGACCAGAACCTGAACGTCATAGCTTCGACGCGAAAGCACTGGAAAGAGATATGCAGGAGACCTACTTACCGGCTTTTCATGCGACCATCGTCGAAGGCGGCGCTCGCTCAGTTATGTGCGCTTACAATCGCACCAATGGAGAACCTTGCTGTACGAGTAAGCCGCTCAACGATACGTTGCGAAAATGGGGATTCAATGGATACATCGTGTCAGACTGTGGCGCAATCGAGGACATTTATCTTCGTCATCACTACGTAAAAACAGAAGAGGAGGCATCTGCCCTCGCGGTGAAGGCCGGTACCGACCTCACGTGCGGGCGTGAATACCGATCTTTGGTGAAAGCGGTTAAAGACGGGTTGATAACCGAAAAAGAGATTGACGTTTCGGTAAAGCGATTGATGACCGCACGTTTTCAGCTCGGCATGTTTGATCCAACTGAAAGAGTACCTTACGCAAAAATTCCGTTCTCAGAAAACGACTCAGAGGCCCATCGACAACTTTCACTTCGCGCCAGTCGCGAATCTCTGGTCTTGTTGAAGAACGCTCAGAACACTTTGCCTTTGAAAAAAGAGCTCGCGAAAATTGCTGTAATTGGTCCATCCGCTGACAATCTCAGTGTTTTGTTGGGCAACTATAACGGGCAGCCAAGCAAGTACGTCACTCCACTCGCGGGTATTCGCGCCAAGGTCTCTCGATCTACTCAAGTACTTTACGCTCCAGGTCTGTATCCACCGGGAGTTTTTGTCGAACCAATACCCGCGTCGCTGCTAAATAGTGGGACTGCGGGGTTGCGAGGCGAGTACTTCAACAACCGGGAACTGAAAGGCGAACCGGCCGCAGTCAGAACCGATCCCGGAATAAACTTTGAATGGGGCGCCATGAGCCCGGCGCCGGGAGTTGCAGAAGACAACTTCTCCGTGAGGTGGGCCGGGAAAGTCACGGCACCAGAGACCGGAAAATATGTGCTTGGCATTTCAGCAAATGGTGGTGTCAGGCTCTCGATTGACGGCCAGACCTTGATCGAAGAGTTGAATAATCGACGTACGCGTTCGCTGAATAAAGAAATCGATCTCCAGGTCGGCAAGTCTTACGACTTACGGCTCGAATATTTTGAGAACGGCAATCAATACTCGTCTATCAAGCTCAACTGGTCCACTCCAAATGGCGAACGCCGCCTTAAAGATGAGGCAATCGCGAAGGCTCGCGAGGCTGATGCGGTGGTAATGGTGATGGGAATAACACCAGCGGTTGAAGGCGAAGAGATGGATGTGCAAGTCGAAGGGTTTCGCGGGGGCGATCGCACCGACATCGCCCTGCCCAGGAACCAGGAAGAACTGATTAAAGAAGTCCAGGGTCTGGGAAAGCCGGTGATACTCGTGCTACTGGGTGGAAGTGCGCTGGCCGTTAACTGGGCCAACGGCAATGTCGGGGCAATTCTGGATGCCTGGTATCCAGGTCAAGAAGGAGGAACGGCTATTGCAGACGTTCTTTTTGGTGATTACAATCCTGCCGGGCGCTTGCCCGTGACCTTCTATAAGTCGGTCGGAGATCTTCCAGCCTTCAGTGATTACTCGATGCAAGGTCGAACTTACCGTTATTTCAAAGGTACGCCCTTATATCCTTTTGGCTTCGGCCTAAGCTATACAAATTTTAAGTACGGCCAATTGAAGTTTGATCGCGCGTCGATCTCTGCCGGTCAAAGCGTAAAGGTAAGCGTTGAGGTAACAAATACCGGTAAACTGGCAGGGGATGAAGTGGCCCAACTGTATTTGACTGACGTAGTCTCGTCCTATCCGAAGCCAATTCGCAGTCTAGCGGGTATTAAACGGATAAATTTGAAACCCGGCGAAAAACGGGTGCTTGAGTTCACTATCAATTCTGAACAAATGGCAGTGATCGATGACAATGGAAATCGGAAAGTTGAGTCGGGAGAATTCCTGGTGAGCGTCGGCGGTAAGCAACCCGGCTTCACTGGGAGCGCCGACGCTGCAACCACTTCGGTGGTGCAAGGAAGTTTTAGTGTCAAATGATTTCTCTCAGCATTTTTAGTGATTTCGCGGATTGAATGTCTCAAGTGATGGCGATCCAGCATTATTTGGTTGTGGCTGCTTTGCTTCTATGTGAGTGCTCAACTCTCCCGCTGTAATCGCTATCGGAAGCCTATTTTGACGCGGCGGCAACGGGCAAGTCGCAAATGACGTAAAGGCACATGGAGGATTCTCGGCTCGATTGAAATCTAGTATTACCTTTCCGTCCTTTGGCATTGCGGCATAGAGAAAACGACCGGCACCGTACGTCGATTTGCCGGCGGTGCGATCGCGAAACATTATGAACAACTTGTCGTCTTCGATCACGGGTCGTAACTGAAATGTTCTACCTTTAAGTTTGAAAGACAGTAATCCCGGCGTCTTCATCTTCAACTCATCGCCGAGCACGTTCGTGATGGTGATCTCCTTCGGTTCAGGATAGGGCGTAAATTCAGCCACAACTCTGTATGACTCGTGCGGCGGAAACCACTTCAATCCTTCGAACTCGGCCCGGGCGCGGCTGTTCAAGTCACGCACTCGAAGCCCGAACCGTTCGCCACGCTTGATCACACTAAGAATCAGTGTCCCGACCTTAAATGGCGCTGGCGGCTTCTCGGAATCAAATTTCATCTCATATTCGCGAACTGTTTCGTCATTGATTTTGACCGCGACTCCGTCAGCAGCGCGAAACTTTACGATTCCGTGATTGAGTTCGAGTGTGCCAACATTCGCGGCATTCGCGCTCGCTGGTAAGACGATATTTTGACCCGGACCACTTCCCAATGAATTGATGCCTTGGTTCAACCAGAAGAGACCTGACACCGTAAGCCAACCGTTGTCGGCCTTGATCTCTTCCTCGTGCGCCAGTCTCCATTTCCGCGTTTCATCACTAAACGAATGTTGAGCAAACGACACCGAAACAAATAGACAGCCAGCAATCACGACCCAAATTACTTGTTTACCAGTAATTCTACCCATTTGATATCCAACCAACCTCATTACAGAACCGCAGCCACACGACGGTCCAATCCAGCTAAGAAATAAGTCCTTTTAGTTTTCGTGACCCTGAATCGCTGCCCCTAACCCTGACGCCTCATTAGAGTGGCAATCGCAATCGCGCCTCGCAACCGTGCGCTCCATTCCGATTCTCCAGAGTTAACGTGCCGCCATGAGCCTCAGCAATCTGTCGCGAGAGGACCAAACCAATTCCTGACCCTTCAGCCTTAGTCGTAAAGAACGGCACAAATAGATTCGCCGTACTCGCAACTCCTGGTCCATTATCACTGATCCAGACTTCCACCTGGCCGTTGTTCTGTCGCCAGCCGACATCGACCGCTCCCCGTGTCTCCATCGACGCGTCTACGGCGTTTCGAATCAAGTTAATGAGCAATTGCTCTAACTGTACATCGTCTCCACGCACTGTTACATCTGGTCCAGCGACAATATTAACGGGCAAGCGAGTTTCGAGGCTGGCCACCCGCGATACAAGGGCACCGATCTTCAGCGGCTCTAACTTCGGCGGTGGTAGACGCGCAAGTTTTGAATATGACTCTACGAACCGGGCCAACGAGTCAGCGCGAGACGAGATCACCGCTAATCCTCGTTGCATGTCGTCGCGCCAATCAGGCGGTTCCGGCTCGCGGATCATCAAGTTTGCCAGACTACCTGCTACTGACTTTATCGGCGCCAGAGAGTTGTTGAGTTCATGGCCCAGGACGCGTAATAAACGCTGCCACGCAATGCGCTCTTCTTCGCGGAGCGTTTGACTGAGATCCGTGAGCACCAGTAATTGATGCTGCGCCCCGCCTTCGCGAAACGTGCTTCTGCGTACGTCCCAACGGCCGACACCGCCAGGAAAGATCATCTGCATCGTGTAGGGTTCGGCTCCTGCAGTCCGATTCAAACAAGCCGAAAGCCCCAACTCGTCGCTGGTCCTGCCGAGCAACCGGGCCGACGGTTGGGCCAGGAGTCTCTCACCTGCTCTGTTTACGAGTCGGAGCCGGTGGTTTCCATCAAATGAGAATACAGCGACATCAATCTCGCTCATCACGGTACGCAGCAATGCCGTCGCCTCCATCGCACCGAGTCGTTGCTCTCGGAGTGTTTGCCCCAGGTCGTTGACTTCCAGCATCACTTCGCCGAGTGCGTCTCCACTGAGGGCGCGCCGACCGCGAATTGAGTAATCCCCCTCCCTGATCGCGGCGAGAATATTTGAGAGAGTTTGCAGCGGACGAACAATCCGTTGTTTTAGATTGAAGCTAACGCCTAGCCAGAGCAGCACGAGCAGCAAATCGATGGTCCATTGCACCTGGGCCGAGTAGTTGTCATACCAGAGAAGGAAGGCGCAGAGACCGACAGCCGGGAAGCCGGCCGCGAGCGCAAGCAGAGTTACTCGCCGTTCAAACTTGAGACGACCGCCTGTCCGGAAACCTGGATCAAGAGTAGCGAATGAAGGTTGAACTTTCTGTGGCTTACCGGTACTACTCACGGAAATATCATAACCCATTATTGGCGCACATCTGGGATACAGTGGTCTTGTATTCCGGTCACCTGGCTGGAGAGACCTTATGAAGACTCAGGTTTAAAGAAGGTGTTGGCCAATTTCAGCCCAGGGTTGAGCTCCGGCGACCCTGGGGATAGCCTAAGAGAGGCCGTACTTTTGCAGGCGACGATAGAGGGCGCTGCGACTCAGGCCCAGCGCTTCAGCAGCTCGATTAGCGTTTCCCTCGAAGCGGGCCAGCGCTTTCCTGATCAATAGACGTTCTGCATCTTCCAGACTCATCTCTTCCAGGCGCGCGGATAGACGAGCATCAGGCGTGGCCTCAAGCGCCAGGTCGAATGCGGTGACGATATTTCCCCCGCTCATCAATACGGCGCGTTCGATTACATGGTCCAACTCGCGAACATTCCCCGGCCATAAATGATGACGCAACGCATCTAATGCTTCCGGAGTAAAGCCCATTATTGGTCTCCGGTAGCGCTCGCGATGTAGGCGCAGAAAATGGTCCGCCAAAACTGGGATATCTTCGTGGCGATCACGTAATGGTGGAAGTCTAATCTCTACAGTATTGAGTCTGAACAGCAGATCCTGTCGAAATCTGCCCTGGGCCACCTCGGCTTGTAAGTCCGCGTTGGTCGCCGACAGCAAGCGCACATTTACTTTTTGCGTTTTTGAAGAACCGACTCTCTCAAACTCGCCGGTCTCTAAAACTCTCAACAGCTTTGCCTGCAGGTTCAGCGGAACATTGCCGATCTCGTCGAGGAAGAGAGTTCCACCGTCTGCCAGTTCGAACCGTCCAACCCTGTCATTCTTCGCGTCGGTAAATGCACCCCGAACATGGCCAAATAATTCACTCTCAAACACTCCTTCGGCCAACGCACCGGCATTTAACGAGATAAGTGGTTTACCACGACGAGAAGAGATTGAATGAAGCACGCGAGTAATTACTTCTTTCCCAGTACCATTCTCGCCGGTGATGAGGACATTCGCATCGGCTGGTCCAATTCGCTCCACCAGGTTTAGGACATTCTTCATCGCCGGCGATTCAGCGACTATTTGCGGCAGGTCGCTACTAGTTTCGCCGACACTGTCTCTGAGCGCGATGTTCTCTGCTTCGAGCCGGCGTCCCCGTCGCAACGCTTCGGCCAGTTCAACCTGGGTGCGCAATACCGCGAGCAACCGAGCGTTGTCCCATGGTTTCTGAATAAAGTCGCGAGCTCCCCGACGCATTGCTTCGACTGCCAGATCAACACTGCCCCACGCGGTCATCACCACGACCGGAAGCGTAGGATCGACGGAACGAATCTTGGTCAGCAGATCGAGGCCTTCACTGCCGGACGTGGTATCGCGAGCATAGTTGAGGTCGATCAGGACGACGTCAAACTCCACTGAGTCGATGGTCTTAAGGACGCCGGCGGGAGAAGAGGCAGTTTCGATAGAAAAGCCTTCGCCCTTGAGTAACAGGCGAAGGGCGGCAAGCACATCGGCTTGATCATCAGCAACAAGAATACGCGGCATAGGAGATTGATTGGGGCGTTGTGCTTTGGTCTTTGGTCTTTGATACTTTGGACTTTGTGCCGTGCACTTTGGCCTTTGCAAAATGTACAAGCGACAAAGTACGAACTACAAAGTACCAAGTGCAAAGTACAAAGTACAACCAGCTTGTCCAGATCACTCATGCCTTAGCGCTTCCAAAGGATCAACTCTAGTTGCGCGTCTTGAAGGCACTACACATGCTGCCAACGACACCAGCACGATCATTCCCGAAACAATAGCGTAGGTCGCTAAATCTGTCGGTTCAACTTCGAACAAGAGGGTCGTGAGAAAACGAGTTAATCCTGCGGCGCCCACTAAGCCCAGCAACAGCCCCGTAAAGGTGAGCAACGCACCGTGCTTCAGAATCAGACGATAGATATCGGTTACCTGCGCTCCTAAAGCCAGCCGAATTCCTATCTCACTCGTTCTTTGAGTGACGTCATAACTAATCACTCCATAGACACCAACCGCCGCCAGAATGAACGCAAGAATTGCAAATAAACCGATGAGAAAAGCATTAAACCGAGGTTGAGCGACAGACTCCGCGAGCAGTTGATTCATCGTCGCAACCCTCGTCGGTCCTTCTTCAGGGTCAACGCTCTTGATCTGCTGGCGGATTGACCCAATCAAACTTATGGGATCAGTTGAAGTACGGACCACAACTCGCATTCCAGGGAACGGACTCTGCGAATACGGCACATAAACTTGTGGTCCAATCGCAGTGCCAAGTCCTTCGTAACGCGCATCTCCAGCCACGCCGACGATCTCTCGCGAGATACCCCCGAGATTCAGGCGCCGACCCAACGGGTCTTCGCCACCAAAAAACTGCCTGGCGAGCGTTTGATTTATAACTACTACGCCTGACGACTGAGAGTTGTCGCTGCTGTTCACGTTGCGGCCACGTAAGATGGGAACGCCAAGTGCTTCCAGATATCCTGGAGTTGCAGGCATATAGAGCGCGCTCGGTGGTTGTTGAGATGAGTCCGCAGCCCGACCTTCAATAGTAAAGCCCATTCCCTGTTGGATGTAGGTCGGAGGCAAACTAGTGCAGGCTCCGGCCGACACGACGCCGGGAAGTGCACGAATCCTTTCCAGCGCTTGATCAAAGAACGCTACCTGACGAGCCGGATCCTGGTAGTTAACAAACTGCAGTGGTACCGCCATGGTCAGCAGGTTGTTGGTATTAAATCCAGGATCTACTTGACTCAGTTTTTGAAAACTCTTGAGCATCAATCCAGAGCCGATTAGCAATACTACTGCGAGTGAAATCTCAGCAATTGCGAGTGCGCCCCGAAAGCGTCGAATTCGGGTCATCCCGGCGATGCTGCGACCACCTTCACGGAGAGTGCTCGTCAGATTCAGTGCACGTGCGTGCCACGCCGGAGCAAGACCAAACAATAGGCCCGTTATTAACGATGCGAACACGGTAAACATCAAGGTCCAGCGATCGACTCCAACACCTTCAAGCCGCGGTACATCTTTAGGCGTAAACTGGAGCAAGATGCGCACGCCCCAGGTTGCGAGTAACAGCCCGAGCACCCCGCCCACCGCGCCAAGCAAAATACTTTCAGTAAGCATCTGTCTAAGCAAACGGAACTGGCCGGCACCGAGTGCACGACGAATTGCTATTTCACGATCGCGAGCTGCCGTGCGGGTCATAATCAAATTGGCGACGTTCACGCACGCGATTAAGAGGATGAACGAAACGGCAACGAGCAACACCACCAAAGGGCGTCGATAAGTGCCCACCATCTGATCTCTGAGTGGCAGCAGCACGACGCCGGTCCCCACCTCGTCGTCAGGATACATGGAGCCAAGTCTTTGCGAGATCGTATTCATTTCGCCTTCAGCTTGCTCACGAGTCACGCCGTCCTGCAAACGAGCAACCACTCGATAACCTCTTAACGATCGACTGTTAATCCAATCACCTGCCGACTTTGGAATTGAATAAAGCGACGCCATGCTGGACCAAATCTCGATATCCGGAGTAGGAAATCGGAATGAGGCCGGCATGACACCAATTATCGTGAAGTTTTCTGCGTTAAGAGTAATCGTTTTGCCGATGACACTTTTATCGCCGCCGAAGCGCCGTCGCCAAAGCTCGTCGCTAATAACCAGAACCCTCTCGCGGTCGTCACTCGGCTGAAGCGCGCGACCAAAGACGGGCGCGACGCCCATCACGGCGAAGAAATTTGTAGAGACTAGAACCCCACGAGTCTCATCGACTCCTTCAGCACCAGTTACGTGAAAGCGGTTAAAAGCATACGACGCTATGCCGCCTAACTTCTGTGACTGCGATTGCCAATCACGAATCGTTGGAAACGAAGTCGGATATTGCGAACCAGGCTTCTGGGTATCTTTGACCCACACCCCAACCAAACGATCTGGATTGGCGTAAGGAAGTGGGCGAAAAACAATTGCATTTACGATGCTAAAGATCGCGGTATTCGCCCCAATACCCAGAGCGAGGGTCAGCAAGGCGACAACTGTAAAACCTGGCGTCTTCCAAAGCATGCGAGCGCCATAACGGATATCTTGAAAGAGTGTCTCCATGATCCTCACTCGTATCTCAGCGAGATGACTGGTTCAACCTTAGTTGCTCTGCGCCCGGGCAAATAGCACGCCAGCGAAGCGATCACGATAACGATTCCGGCTATGGTGACAAACGTAGCCGTGTCCGTAGGCGCAACTCCAAACAACATCGTCTGCATCAGGCGAGTCACAGCAAAAGCGAGGCCTAGTCCTACTGCGACACCTATCAGGGTGAGCTTCATACCATGACCCAGCACCATCCGGAACACGTCGCTCGGTCGGGCACCAATCGCCATGCGAATACCAATCTCATGTGTTCGCTGAGTAACCGAATAAGACATCACTCCATAGATACCAACGACTGCAAGCACGAGCGCGATGCCGGCAAACAGGCTGAGCAGGGTTAGGTTCAAACGCTCCGGCGCAACTGACTCGGCGCGGATTTCATCCATAGTCCTCGGATTATAAATAGGCTGATCTGGATCGATGCTCTTCACCGCGCTCCGGACGGCGCCTAAAACAAAATTCGGATCGGACGAAGCCTTCAAGACAACCGTCATTCCTCCTGCAGGTATTTGATTAAATGGCACATAGCCTTGGACACGATCACTGTTTTGATTGAGGCTTTCCATTTTTACTCTGCCAACAACCCCAATCACTGTTACCACCGGATTGCCCTCGTGGGCCGTCCCTCCAATAATTATTCGTTTCCCAACAGCCTCCTCATTCGGAAAATAACGTTTAGCAAACTCTTCGTCGATCACAATGGAATTCAGACCAGCGATGTCTCGCTCGTCGGCGCTTAGTTTACTGAGATCCTTACCTACCAGATGAGCGCGATTATCCTGATCGGAAAATGCGCGCCCTCGCAAGACGGGAATGTTCATTGCCTTGAAGTACTCAGGAGTAACCAGACAGGCTTCCATGAGCGGTACTCGTTCCCGAGGCGGCGGAGGTTGTCCGTCTATTGTGAAGGACGTTTGCCAGCCATTGTTGCCGAGCGGCAAGCCTGACGCCGCCGCTACCGATTCGACACCGGGCAACGCTCGCATGTTATCGAATAGGCGATCATAAAAAGCGGCCTTCTGCTCTAATGAAGAATACTTCTTTTCCGGCAATGAGATGTTGAAAGTCGTGAGATGTTCGTAAGAGAACCCAGGATTAACTTTGTAGAGGAGATAGAAGCTGCGGATCATCAGGCCTGCACCGATAAGTAAGACGATAGTCGTCGCGACCTCGACTACTACGAGCGAACTACGCAACCAATTGCGTCCGCTCGCACCGCGACCTGTTTCTTTCAACGTTTCCTGCACATCAACTTGTCCGGCTTGAAAAGCAGGCAAGATGCCAAACACAATTCCTGTGAGAGCTGACACAGCCAATGTAAATACAAGGACCTGCCAGTTAAGGCCAATCTCCCGCGAACGCGGAATAGCGTCGGGACTGATATACAAGATGAGTTGAACACCCCACCTGGCCAATAACAATCCGATTGAGCCACCCATAATTGAAAGTAAGACACTCTCCGTCAATAGCTGTCGTGCTATGCGCCAGCGTCCGGCACCCATTGCCGACCGTATTGCCATCTCTTTCCGACGCGCAGTTGCACGGGCCAGCAAGAGGTTCGCAATGTTGGCGCAGGCAATTAAGAGCACAAAGCCAACCGCACCAAAGATGACCCAAAGCGCACGACGAACATCGACTACGTAGACCTCCATCATTGGACGAAGTCGAACTCGATTACCCGTATTTGAATCGGGATACTGCTTTTCGAGGTTGCTGGCAACGCGCTCCATATCGGCTTCAGCTTGCGCCAGGGTCGCGCCCGGCTTGAGGCGGCCAAGACCGTACAAACCGGGATGATTGCCACGACTTTGCCAGGACGGTTGATCGGAAAGTTGACCAACCGGCACCCACATTTCAGCGCGACTTGGATAGTAGTAATCCGCAGGCATCACTCCGATTACCGTGTAGCTTTTTCCGTTTAAAGTAATTGGCTGATTAAGGATGCTCGTTTGGCCACCAAAGCGTCGCTGCCATAACGCATGACTCAACACGACTACGGGTGGACCACCGGGTTTGTCTTCCTCGTTGGTGAAGACCCGCCCGATTGCCGCGTTAACTCTCAGGGTCGGAAAAAGATCTGCCGATGCTTGAGCTGCAATAATTCGTTCAGCCTCGCCTAGACCGGTCAGGTTGTAACTGCCACGATTGAATACGGCGATCCGCTCAAATGATGTGTTCTGGGCCCTCCAGTCTAAAAAGTTCGGATAAGAGATCGACATCTCATCGAGAACCGGACTTTTCTCGTTCATGAATATCAACTGATCCGAGTCCTGATACGGCAGCGGGCGCAACAGAACGGCGTTCACCACGCTAAAGATGGCGGTGTTAGCTCCAATGCCGAGAGCCAAAGCAAGAATAACGATTGAAGTAATACCCGGATTCTTCAACAACATCCTCGTGCCGTAGCGCACGTCTTGCCATATGGTCTGCATCGTGGTTCTCCCGGTTAGACTTCTGGTTGGCTCAGCGTTGACTACTCGTAGCGCAACGCTATTAACGGATCGACTCGAGTGGCCCGGCGTGCGGGGAAATAACACGCGAGCAATGCTATAAAGGTCAAAATTCCTACCACTGCAATAAAAATGGTTGCGTCGGTGGGATTGACGCCAAAGAGTAGAGTTTGGATAAAGCGAGTCAGCGCAAACGCCCCAATCAACCCCAACACTTCACCAAGCACGGCGAGCGCCATTCCTTGCTTAAGTACGAGACCTAGAACGTCGTTCACCTGCGCTCCGAGCGCCATGCGAATACCCATTTCCTGCGTCCGTTGCGTAACCGCATAGGAAAGCAGTCCATAAATTCCGACTCCAGCCAGCAGTAACGCAAGGCCGCCAAACAACCCCATTAAGAGCATGTTCAGTCGCGGTTGAGCGATGCTGGTCGAGACGATGTTTTCCAGCGTGTTGACGTTCGCTATTGGTTGATTTGGATCAATCTCGAGAACAGCGCGTCTGACCGCCGGAATTAGCGTTGTTGGTTCAGACTCGGTATGGACCAGCACAGTCATGTCACCAAGTGGCGCCTGAGCTGCCGGCAGATAGTAAGCGGGTTCCGTCGCGGCTCTGAGCCCGGCCGATTTAACGTCATTCGCTATCCCTACTATTTCAAATGACGTGAGCCGCTCTTTTTTCCAGATTCTGGCGGGAGGACTTGGTCGGATTATTCGACCGATAGGTTGTTCGTTAGGAAAGTACTGGCGAACGAAAGCTTGATTGACGATTGCGACTCCGGGATGATCCCGATCATCATTGGCCGTAAACTCGCGACCGCTAATTATTTTGGCGCCGACCGTCCGAAAGTAGTCAGGACTTACCGGATTAAAATTCGCCGAAAGAGCATCTATTTCCGGTGGTTTTACGAAACCTTCGAGCTCAAAAGAGTCAATCCAATTTGACTCGAGCGGTTGATCGTAAGCAATGCTTACATCTTTGACGCCCGGCAAGACCGAGATGCTTTGAGTCAAACGATTGAAGAAGTCATTGATCTTTACAGGTTCAGAGTACGCTGCAGGTAGCGTGACACCAACTGAAAGAATATTATCGGGCTTAAATCCAGGATCGACTTTCTGGAGTAACCAGAAACTCTTGATCAGTAGCCCAGCGCCAATTACCAGCATGATCGCCATGCTTACCTGAAAAACTACCAACGCCTGACGCAAACGGGACCGCGCGGCTCCTGGACCAGAGGTACGTCCACTTTGTTCGAGAGCTTTGTTCAAGTCTGGCTTAGAAGCACGCAAGGCGGGTACGAGACCAAAAACAAGGCATGTCAGAACTGAGAGGGCAAAAGTAAATGCCAACACGCGGTAATCGAGTTTGACCTGGTCTAATCTCGGCAAGTTCGGAATAACTGTCAGCATCAGTCTCATACCGAACCAGGCGAGACCAATTCCAACGAGGGTTCCGAGTGTTGTTAACAACACTCCCTCGATCAAGAACTGACGGATGAGCCTCGAGCGTCCAGCTCCCAGAGCGGCTCTGATCGCAATCTCTTTTGTACGTGCCGCATGTTGGGCCAACATCAAGCCGGCAATATTTGCGCAGGCAATCAGGAGAACCAAAGCAACTGCGCCAAGTAATGTGTAGAGCGCTGGCTTAACATTCCCGACAACCTCAGACATGAATGGTTTGACGACTACCCCGGCTCCCTTATTTGCCGGTTTCTCCTGTGCGAGCCGTGCACCAATCGTAACCATCTGTGAGTTGGCTTGCTCGAGACTGACATCAGGTTTCAGAAGGGCCACCACTCCAAGGACGTGTGCGTCGGCCCATTTCGGATTGAGAATGATTGGTGTCCAGAATTGCTGTTCCTCTTCAGCGAATGAAATGTTTCCACCCGTGGTGGGTCGCATCGGGTAAAGTCCTGGGGGCATTACACCGACCACGCTGTATCGCTCGCCATTTAAAGTAACGGTTTTACTGGTAACGTTCGGATCACTTCCGTAGCGACTCTGCCAAAGTGCATAGCTCAGCAGCGTCACCTGCCCTTTTCCCGGTTCGTACTCTTCAGGCAAAAAGGTTCGCCCTACGATTGGGTTAACCCCGATTACCGAGAAGTATTCGCTACTTACTCTCGCGCCCTGTAGCTGAATTGGATCACCATCTCCAGTGAGAGTTAAAGAGCTGCCGCCAAACGCTGCGATGCTGTCGAAGACACTGTTCTGGTTCTTCCACTCAAAAAAATTAGCAGAACTGACCCGCCAACGGCCGTGGGCCGAGGTCGTTTCCCAGAGCGAAACTATCCGATCAGGATCCTTGTAGCTGAGCGGGCGTAACAAGACACCATTGACGATACTGAAGATCGCTGTGTTAGCACCGATGCCCAGAGCCAGGGTGATAATAGCTATGGCGGTCACCCCAGGATTCTTGGACAACATCCTTACACCATAACGGCAATCTTGTAAGAGCGTTTGCATCTTCGCCCTCCTCTCCACTTACTCGTAACGAAGCGCGACAACCGGATCGACTTTGACGGCGCGACGCGCCGGCACGAGACAGGCGACTACGGCGACAAATCCCAGTAAGACCGGCACCGCCAGATAAGTAAGTGGATCGGCTGGCCTTACTCCAAACAACAACGAGCTCATTAGTCGTGTAAGAGCAAAAGAGGCCGCCAAGCCAATCCCCACGCCAAGAAGAGTCAACGACATTCCTTTCTTTAGAACGAGCCACACTATTCGTTGCGGACTCGCGCCCAAAGCCATTCGCACTCCAATCTCGTTGCGGTGCTGGCTGACAAAGTAGGCCAGAATGCTGTAGATGCCGAGCGATGCAAGTAACAGAGCCAACGTCGCAAATGCCGAAATCAAAATCATCCCCAAGCGTCGTTGGCCACCTTCCTTGCCCAATACCTCTTCCATAGTCGCAATATTGGAAATAGGTTGATCAGGATCAGCGGCATGAATCGCCTCACGTACAGACGCCAGGACATTCTTTGGATTACCAGTGGTCCGAACAACGAGATCACGCGGAATGTAACCCAGATTTTCAGCCGACTGCTGATATGGAAAATACATTTCGGCCTTCACGGGTGCATCCAGTCCCATCTGCCGGATATCCGCAACGATACCCACAATCGTTATCCATTTCGTATCAGAGTGGGGATCACCGAGAATGAATCGCCGTCCGATTGCGTTTTCACCGGGCCAGTATTGACGAGCCATTGTCTCGTTTACGATGGCCACCGGGATTGATTGTTGATTGTCATGATCGTCGAAGTAGCGGCCTTCTCGTAAAGGTACTTTCATCGTCTGCAGATAATGTGAGCTGATCTGCCGATGGTTGGCGTCGTAAGCCATCTCGGCCAAAGGTTGCTTCAGACCTTCCGGATAAAAGCCACTTGTTCCACCCTTCCAAAGGAGCGGCACTGTCGTCGCGTAGCCCGCGGAAACAACGCCAGGAGTATTTTCAACTCGCTGAAGGACATCTCGGTAAAAAGGCGCTCGTTTTTCGAGTGCTTCATACTTAGTTAGAGGCAGTTCAGTCCTGAGCGTCAGGACTTGTTGAGGCTCAAGTACCGAGTATTGATTGAACAATTGATAAAGAGTTTGGATTAGCAAACCAGCGCCCACGAGCAAAACCAGTGAGAGCGATACCTCAAAGACAATCATGGCACTTCGAAGCCTACTACTCGCTCCGGCACCTGAGCGGCCTGCGCTTTGTTTCAAGGCATCATTCAACTCAACCCGAGTTGACTGCAATGCGGGAACAAGACCGAACACAATCCCGGTAAGAACGGAAACAATCAATCCAAAGAGCAATACCGAACCGTCGAGCCTCAGGTCAGTTGAAAGTGCCAGGCCTTCAGGAATCAACTGACGGAAAAAGCCGAAACTGACGAAGGCGAGTCCTAAACCGAGCAGGCCGCCAAAAAGTGAGAGCAAGAGACTCTCGGTTAACAGCTGGCGCACGATCCGAAAACGGTGTGCACCTAAAGCAGTCCTGACTGCTATTTCACGACGCCGTCCTGCGGCTCGCGCCAACAAGAGACTGGCGATGTTTGCGCAGGCTATCAGTAAGACAAAAGCAACGGCCACCAACAGGACCACCAGCGACTTCTTCGAGTCTCCGGATAACTGATCGTGTAGCGGAATGACGATCGCTCCTAGCTTTCCATCAATGGTTTCAGCGGGATGGTCCTGCGCTATTCGTCGCATTACGGCAGTCATATCCGCTTGCGCACTCGCGAGCGTTACATCAGGTTTTAGTCGTGCCACGACGGTAAGATAGTGGCTATTTCTGGCGGCTAGATCCTCAGGTGTGAATGCGAGTGGAATCCACATGCGCACTTCCGGATCGATGAATTGAAAGCCTGCCGGCATGATTCCGACGACAGTATATTTCTCACCGTTAAGCTGTATCTCTCTGTTCAATACATTTCGATCACCACCAAATCTCGACTGCCACAGCGGATAACTAAGGAGCGCCACGTGATCTGAGCCAGGGTTAGTTTCATCGTTGGTAAATGCTCTTCCCAATGCTGGTTGGACGCCAAGAAGCGAAAAGAAATTTGCAGTGACAGCTCGAGCGGCAACGCGCTCAGGATCACCATTACCGGTAAGATTGAAGCTGGTTTCGACGTCGGCCGCCATATCCTGAAACGATTGCGATTGGTTTTTCCAGTCGACATAATTAGCCGGCGCCGGAGTGTTTTGCGGAAAACCGATCATCGCCGCGTCTTCCCAAACCATCACCAGCTGTTCCGGGTTCTTAAAGTGAAGTGGCTTGAGCAAGACTGCATTCACCACACTGAAAATTGCGGCATTCGCTCCAATCCCGAGCCCTAGAGTCAGCACTGCCACAAATGTAAAACCCGGCCTCTTGAGCATCCCTCTTAATCCGTACCGTATATCCTGAATTAACTGGTTCATTGTCTTAAAATTCTTTCTTTAGACCACCAACTTCAAAACGTTCATCCACAGATTACGCCGATTACACAGACTCCTTCTTAGAAAAGGCAGCACTGTTGGTTCTAAGAAAGAGGAGCTTTCTCTAAACGCGGCTATTCATACCGGAGCGCCACCATGGGATCGACCCTGGTCGCACGGCGGGCCGGTAAATAACAAGCCAAGAAAGCCACTACTATGAGTAACACCACAATCGTGCCAAACGTGACAGGATCAGTAGCGCTAATCTGATAGAGCAGTTGAGACATGAGCCGCGTAAGAAGAATTGAGGCCACAACTCCAACGACGACGCCTGCACAGACCAGGAACATCCCCTGTTTCAGGACCATTCGCAGGATCTGCGCGGACTGCGCTCCGAGAGCCATGCGAATTCCGATTTCCTGGGTCCGTTGATTGACGAGATAGCTGATAACGCCGTAGAGACCAACCATTGAAAGTAAGAGTGCAATGCCGGCAAAGATGCCCATCAGAGCCATCAGAAATTTCCGATCTGAGAGATTGCGAGTGACCAGATATTCCGCCGTTCTGATCTTCCACATGGGTTGATCTGGATCGACCTTCCAAACTGCCTGACGAACTTGTTCGGCAATGCTTAAAGGCTCTACTGTGGTCCGTATCACAAGGGTGGCAAAGATGCCGGGGGCTTGACTATAGACGGAGTACACCTGCGATCTTTGAGCCTCGTCTATATAAAACTGCTTAGCATTGCCGACGACGCCTACGATCGTCGCCGTACTACCATCTTCTACAAACTTGATCTGCTTTCCGACGGGATCGACGCCAGGCCAGTAACGTTCGGCCATGAACTGATTAACAACCATGACCGGAGTCGCATTGGCCTGGTCTTCGTTACCAAATGTCCGGCCCTTCAATAGAGGTATCCCAATCGTCTCGAAGTAGTTAGGAGTTACCGTATTGAATAATACTTCCGGCTCTTTACCCTTCTCAGGTAACTCACGATCTGGAAGAATGATTGCGGTCGTCCCACCATTTCCACTAAACGGCAGCCCGCGCACCAACGCGACACTCGTCACACCCGGGATCTGGCCCACCTGTTCGGTTACTTGTCGATGAAAATTCCACTGCGTAGTTGAGTTGTTGTATTTATTGCGAGGTATTCGATATTCGAGACTGAGTAGCTGTTGAGGCTTGAATCCGACGTCGATGCGCAACAAATTATCGAAACTACGGATCAGCAACCCGGCACTTACCAGTAGTAATAACGACAACGCCACCTGAAAGACAACGAAGCCGCTTCGAAGCCGATTCCACTTTGCACCTTCGCCGGCACCTCGACTGCCTTCCTTAAGAAAAGACTGAAGTTGCGGTCGAGCAAGTTGCAATGCGGGTGCGAGACCAAACAACCAACCTGTAACAAAGGAAATTGCGATGGCAAACAGAAGCACACGTGTATTAAGCGTTGCATGTTGTGGGTCGATAAAAGTTTGCGGAATCTTCATCAAACCACGAATACTCCAGTACGCCAGAAACACTCCGCATAAACCGCCGATCGCACTTAGCAGCGTCGCCTCTGTTAGTAATTGCCGGATCAGTCTCCAGCGACTGGCTCCCATCGCTGCGCGTACGGCGATCTCCCGTTGTCTGCCCAGACCTCTGGCGAGTAGCAAGTTCGCGAGGTTGGCGCAAGCAATCAGGAGAATGACTCCCACTGCCGCGAATAAGACCCACAACATTGGGCGAATATCGCCGACCAGTAAATCTTTATAGTAGGTTACTTTGGCGCCTCGACCTG
This sequence comes from Pyrinomonadaceae bacterium, assembly GCA_035457105.1. Lineage (GTDB taxonomy): Bacteria > Acidobacteriota > Blastocatellia > Pyrinomonadales > Pyrinomonadaceae > PSRF01. The sequence goes on along the minus strand of DATIBX010000694.1, from coordinate 15,792 downwards.
CGCTTTCATTTGGATAGGCCTGGGCCAATTGACTGGCCGTCGTGCTTGCTTCAGCCTGCGCCTGGCTCAAACTCATGCCCGGTTTTAGATGGGCCACAGCCAGGCCGAAACGCGCGGTTCGCTGGAAATTGTTCGTAGGGTAATACGCGTAGGGCATCCATACTTCAACATCCGGATCGAGAGGCTCTTTAAATGTGGAAGTGATTACACCAACGATGCTGAAGGGCTCACCATTTAAGATTAGTTTCTTGCTCTCGAGATTGCTGTCGCCGTTCAGTCGTTCGCGCCACATCTTTTCATTGACGACAGCTATCTTCGGCGCACCTTGTTTGTCCTCGCCATCAACAAAAGTGCGCCCAAGAATCGGGTTGAGGTTGAAAAACTTGAAGAAGTTCGCGGACACGAAGGCGCCACGAACTCGCTCCGGTCGATCGCCACCGGTGACATTTACACTTTGTGATTGAAAGTTGGTGAGGTCTTCGATCGACTGCATGCGCGCGCGATAATCCTGCGCCTCGAGGTCGGAAACGCCATCGTTGTCGCCACTTGGGCTCACTGTCCACAGAACGATCAACGCATTGGCTTTGTGATAAGGCAACGAGCGCAAAAGGACAGCGTCAACCACACTGAAGATTGCCGTATTTGCGCCGATACCCAGGGCCAGTGTCACAATAGCTGTGATCGTAAAGAACGGTTTCTTCACCAAGATACGAGCGCCGTAGCGCAGGTCGTTTCCGAGAGTTTGCATGATCATTTCTCCTCTCTACGACTTAATGGTTCATTCGTATCGCAAGGCGACCAGCGGATCAGTTTTAGCCGCGCGCCGTGCGGGAACGTAACAAGCCAGCAAGGCTGCAAACGTGAGTACTCCCGAGATCAAGACAAACGTTAGGGTGTAAGCGGGAGTAATTCCGAATAACAGGCTTGTGACGAGACGCGTCAGGACAGTCGCAACGACCAAACCAATAACGACGCCTATCAGGGCGAGCTTCGCGCCGCTCGAGAGAATCAAGCGCAGGACATCTCGTTTGTCGGCGCCGAGCGCCATGCGAATCCCAATCTCACGAGTGCGTTGCGAAACCGAATACGAGGTAACTCCATAGATGCCAATGACTGCCAGAATCAACGCCACGAGCCCAAATAAGCCCAGCACGGATGCAGCAACTCTTGCTGGAAACAGAGACAACCGCATGTGCTCGTTCATTGTTTTAACGTCGAAGAGCGGTAACGTTGGATCGAGTGCACGAACTTCGCTGCGCACTGGTCCAATTACGCTGGCGGGATCGCCTGCCGTCCTGACAACAAGTATCTGGTTCAACCAAAAGTTCTGTGTGGTCGGTGTCCAGACAAACGGCCTCGGTTCTTCAGCGATGTTGAAATACTTTCCGTCGCGAGCGACACCGACTACATCGACAAAGGGTCCGGTACTACTATCGAAGCTGATTCGCTTGCCAATTGCTTCCGCAGGAGAACTCAGTCCCGGAAACAGTCGACGCACAAATGTTTCATTGATAATCGCAGTTTTTGTCGCATCTTTTTTGTCTTCGGGGGTGAACTCACGACCAGCCAGGATCGGCGTTCCCATGGTTTCAAAGTAGCGTGGTCCAACTGAGGCCACCATTGCGATCGGGACGTTGGCTCCTCGCTCGGAGGTCTGCCCTTCAACGTAAACACTGTTGCTTGAATAATTAAGGCTTAAAGGAATAAAGGTTGTTACCGCAGCCGACTTTACCCCCGGCAAAGCTTCAACTCGCGTCACGAGTTGCTTGTAAAACTGCTCTCCTTTTGCGTCGTCATATCCTTGCAGGCCGACATCCATCGAGGCAGTCATCGCATTGTTAGGATTGAAACCCGGGTTCAACGTCTGCAACTGCTGTAACGCGCCAACAACAAGGCCAGCCCCGATTAGTAAGACTAGTGATAACGCTAACTGGACCACGACAAGTGCGCCACGCAAACGATTACGACTCTGCCCGCCACCTTGCGCAGCGGTGTCCTTAAGGGCGGGAACAAGGGCTAGGCGAGTTGACTGCAGAGCTGGTGCTAACCCAAAGACGACACCTGTCAACATCGAGATCAAGAACGAGAAGAGCATCACGCGCCAGTCGAGACTGATGTCGACCGTCAAAGGAAAATCCAGCGGTGGTCTGAAGGTTAATAGTAAGTTGATGAGCCAGAGCGCTAGCAGTAATCCCACAACTCCGCCCGCAACCGATAAGACAACGCTTTCCGTCAGCAGTTGCCGGATCAAACGCCAGCGATTAGCACCCATCGCCAACCGGATAGCGATCTCTTTGCGACGGTCCATGGCCCGGGCAAGCAGCAGTCCGGCAAGGTTTGCACAGGCAACAAACAAGACCAGCACAACCGCCGCCATCAGGACCCAGGCAAAACTGACGACCGCATTTCGCAAGTCCGGAATAATGAAACCAGGCGGTATGAGGATGATCGACTGGCCCTCGTTTACATTCGGATATTCCTTTGCAAGCTGTTGGGCCAGAATATTGAGTGAGGCTTCTGCTTCGCTACGACCGACTCCTGGTTTCAATCGCCCGACTGCAAACCAATTTTTAGAATCACGATTGTCAATCCATTTGCTTCCCGGCTCGACCCATTCAAGCATTGAGAGCGGCACAAACATGTCCGGGGTGTAAATCAATTCTGTGCCCCTGAATTCTTCGGGCGTGATACCAATAACCTTGAACGGGTGGTTGTTCAACAGTATTTCTTTTCCGACTAGGTCGGGATCGCTGGCAAATCGTTTTTGCCATCCGCTGTAACTGACAACGACAACTGGATGCGTGAGTTTGGTCCGATCCTCCTCCGGCGAAAAGGTTCTGCCTTTGACCGCGCGCACTCCGAGTGTATCGAAGTAGTTACCGGAAACCTCATAACTCCAGATACGTTGATTGTTTCCATCTTTACTCAAGCTAAGCGGGGCGAAGCGATATATGAGTAAGCTTGAAAGGACCTCATTACGGTCGCGAAAGTCGATGTAGTTGGGATATGAGAACGCTAACATCGCATCGTCCTTGCCGCGGACTGAAACAGAAACAATCTGTTCCGGATGGTCCACCGGCAACGGTCGCAATAGCACTGTATTCAGTAAGCTGAACATCGCCGTGTTAGCGCCAATACCCAGCGCCAGCGTGACGACGGCTACAAAAACAAAGCCCGGACGTTTTGCCAGACTGCGAATCCCGTAACGGATATCTTTGATAATGCTTTCCATAATCTTCTTCCTCTAGTCAGAAACCTTTCACTCATATCGCAGTGCAACCAACGGATCGACCTTGGTCGCTCTTCGCGCTGGTAGATAACATGCGATCAGCGCAACGAACGTCAGTAACCCAGACACTGCTGCAAATGTCGCGATGTCGTAACTGCTAATGCCAATCAAAAGCGACGAAATCACTTTTGCCAGGGCGGTCGCGAGCACTAGACCAATGCCCACCCCAAAAACGGCCAGACGCATCCCCTGTCCCGTCACCAACCGCAAGACATCTCGTCGATTAGCTCCCAATGCCATGCGAATTCCCACCTCCCTGGTTCGTTGCGAAACTACGTAAGCCATCACGCTGTACAAACCGACTGCACTTAACAGCAATGCCAATAGACCAAAGGCCAACGAGAAGGTGGCTGCGAGGTTTGGGCCCCATAGTGGCCAGGCAAGATGAACCTGCATCGTCTTAACTGCAAACATCGGCACCTGGCGATCGACTGACTGCACAGCGCTGCGGATGGCTCCGATCGCTGTCACGGGATCGCCACTCGTACGAACCACAAGTGTCATCGCGCCTGGTCTGCGTTGAGACATCGCGCCATAAAAGTAAGGCTTCGGATCTTCAGCCAATGAGCGATACTTTCCTGTCTTCACGACACCGACCACCTCCAAAGGCTCTTTACTATCGGCACCAATCAGGATTCGTCTGCCGACTGCTTTCTCACCCGGCCACAAGATTTCCGCCATTCTTTGATTGATGATCACTACGCGTTGAGTTTTTGGCTGGTCACGATCATCGAAGTTTCGGCCTTCAACGAAAGGAATTTGCATCGCGTCGAAATAGCCGGGATCGACAACCGTGGTCATAACGTCGCGGCCGGCACTCCCTCGGGCCAACGTTTCGCCCTCTTTCAGAACTGGACCGGTAGAGTTAGAACTATCGCCCAGCGGCACAAGCCTGGTTAGACCAACCGCTTCAACTCCAGGTAAAGTTTTTGTTCTCTCGACTACCTGTTGATAAAAATTCTTGGTCTGGTCATCTCCGTATCCGACGAGTTGTGGATTCATAGAGAGGAGCAAAGCGTTACGGGTAGTACCAAAGCCAGGATCAATCGCCTGCGCTTTGCGAAAACTCTTAATAAAGAGACCTCCACACACAAGGACCATTAAAGAAAGTGCGACCTGGGCCACTACCAAAGAGTTCCGCAGGGTCACGCGTTTCAGCTTTCCCTGGAGATGAGCTTCCGACACGCCTTTCAGCACTGGGACAATCTGTGGATTCGATGACTGCAAGGCCGGCGCAAGACCGAAGATTATTCCGGTCGCCAACGAGGCAATGACCGTAAATAGCAGTGCGCGCGAATCCAGCGCAAAGAAGTCGTTGACGATGTTGTACGCGAGGACTGGGATCATCCCCTGCATAAGTTGAGTGATCCAGTACGCGAGTAACAATCCCAGCCCACCGCCCAGTAGAGCAAGGACCAAACTTTCGGTTAAAAGTTGACGAACCAGGCGGGGTCGACTGGCGCCGAGTGCGAGCCGGATACCAATTTCCTTCCGTCGTGCTGCACCTCGAGCCAACAAGAGATTGGCTACGTTTGCGCAGGCGATCAAAAGGATTAGTCCCGCTATTGCCATTGCAATGGCTCCGGCGGTATTGATCACAACATTTGCTTCTTGCCAACGTCCTTCAAGCTCGCTAACTACCTTCGCCTGGGTTTCTTTTGAACGAGCATCTGGATAACTTTGATTTAGCCTTCTCGCAATTGCGTTTAATTCAGCGGACGCCTGCGATGTAGTAACGTTCGGTTTCAACCGGCCGATAACGTTCATCCAGTGGCTATTTCGTGAATCGAGCAGGCCTGGTGCAGACCGCAATTCTTCGACCATGGCGATCGGTACCCAGAAATCCATCGCCAGGCCAAATTTCGAGCCACGGAAGGATGCTGGTGCGACCCCTATTACCTGATACTGGCGCGCATTCATCTGAATAGCTTTGCCCACGATGTTTGGATCGGCGTCAAACCTACGACGCCAGAGGCTATCGCTGAGGACAACTACTGGATGAGCACCGTGCGCTTCGTCTTCCTCCTTCAGAAAGGGACGTCCCATGGCTGGCTTAACTTGAAGCACATCAAAATAGCTGCCGCTGACCGCTTGTCCCCAGATCACATCGTTCTGGTTCTCTGTGTTCAGGGCCGCCTGGACCATATCCTCTGCGGCGAGTCCGGCGAATGAACTACTCTGCTCTCGGTAGTCGACAAAATCGGGGTACGAGATCTCATCACTGGTACCGCGGTCCTCAGCTATCTCGATCGGACGGATCACACGATCAGGCTCGGGAACAGGAAGTGGTCGCATCAAAAAGGCGTTGACTCCGCTAAAGATGGCGGTGTTTGCGCCGATACCCAAACCGAGTGTTATCACCGCAACAGCAGTTACACCCGGTGTTTTTATGAGCATGCGCACCGCGTACCGCAGGTCTTTTAGAAGTGTTTCCATGATTCCCTTTCCTAAATTCCTATCTCGTCGTATTCACTGGTGCTGCCTCGGTTTCATTCTCGGCGTTCCTCTCCGTCTTCAGAGAACGCATTTATCCAATCTGTTTATTCTTTAGTAGCGTTGAAAGAACTCTGCCGCGTTCATATTCCGACTTGATCGACTCGACGGCCTTTAAGAACGCATTCTTGAGAACAGGGTCCGCTGAATAAGCATTCGACGCCTCGAGCAGAAAAGTTGCTTTCTCGTAGTCAGAAGAAAGAGTGGTGGCAGATTCAAGCAGGCTACTGAGCAAATCGCTGTTCAGTCCTTTACTCTTCAAGAGGGCCGAGAGCACGCTGCGGTGTTCGTAGTCTGACTCGATTGATGAGATGGTTTGAAAAAAGACTTTTCGCAGGGCGGGATCGTCAACATAAGCGCCAGCCGCCCGCTTAAGCACGCCGGCCTTTTCGTAGTCAGAGTGAATCGTCTTCGTAGATTCCGCTACTTGGATAAGGAGCTCGCGATTTGCCGGTAGCGTCTTCAGAACCGCGGTCAGAACTCGACCATGTTCGTAGTCAGAATTAATTGTATTGACCGCGCTGAAATACGCGGTAGTTGCGCCTTCTTTCCCAACCATGATTGGCGCGATCGCCACTAGGAGCTCTGCTTGTTCGTAGTCAGATGAAATTTGCCTTGCTGCCTGTCGCAAGAGATCCTGAACACCAGCGACATCCAAAACTCCATGCTTGATCAACGATTGAAAATAGAGACGCTTGGCGTAGTCGCTATGAATCAGGTCGATTTCCGCAAGCACTGCTTTGATCCCGCCCCGGCTAAGAATCCGCTGCACCCGCACATCAGCATCGAACCCCCCTTGCCGAACAGCTTCGAGCACTAATTGAGCAATCCATTTTTTAGCGTTGTCGTCGATCGGCCGAGCAGAACCACTTACGTAGTATGTTCGCGAGAGTTGGTTGTTAGCGTTGCGGACTTCATACCGCCGCGACAGGCCTCCGCTCTTCTCTTCGACTCGAACAGAACCGCCTTCCGAGACACTGACAATGTCAGTGTACTCATCGTTAAATTCGGCCTTCCCTCGTATCTCGATGCGCCGCGTTTGGTTGTCATCAGTCATCACCCAGGTCGAAACGCTTTGCGTCTCAGATTTCTGCGCGGTCTTTTGAACAGTTGTGCACATCAGTGAGAATGCAATCAACAGCACTAACTGTGGAATCAATAAACTCATTCGTTCAATCTCCTTCTAAGTGAATCACCAAGTGACTCGTCTACTTGCTCCGTTTGAGCCTCGCGCGTTTGACTCAGCGTTTTCGGCTCGCCTGAATATTGATTGTCACCTTCAGCTTCCGACCGACAACGCCTCTAAATGCGTTCACTCCAAAATCAGAACGGTCAAGCTCTGTCGTTGCGCTGTAATAGATAAATTCCTCGCCGTTCGGCGAACGACTACGATCAATAGCGTTTACGGCCAGTGGAATCTTCCTGGTAACACCCTTGATACAGAGGTCTCCGCTCACGTCCAACGAGTCGCGATCTTTACCAGGGGCCACACTCGAACTGCAGAAGGTGATTTCGGGATATTGTTCAGCGTCGAGAAACGCCTTCGCCTTCAACTGAGAATCACGTCTTGAATTGCCGGTATCGATGCTGTTCGTTCTTAACTTGGCAGTGACTGACGAGCGTTTAAGATCTGCTTCATCGAGAGTGATTGCCCCGTCAAACGCTTTGAACTTTCCGGCTACCGTAAAGAAAAACAACTTCTTGATACTAAATTCGACCGACGAGTAAGCAGGATCGAAACGCCAAACATTAGCTTCCTGGTCGATGTACTTTTGAGTTTGCATGCATCGACTCCTGTCGTAATTGGCACCGGCAGTGGGGACATCAACAGTGATGAACCACCGGTGGACCAGTTAACTAACAAAACGGACCTATTCGTATCGCAATGCTTGCAGTGGATCGACCCTGGTCGCGCGAACGGCCGGGATAAAGCACGCAAGTAGAGATACAAACGTCAGAAGCAACGCTACGCAGAGAAAAGTAAAAGTATCAGTCGCTTTCACTTGATAAAGTTGTTGAGCATCAAAAATCCTTGAGACCGCAAACGTCGTCGCGAGCCCGACTCCAACCCCAGTCAAGGTGAGCCAAAGTCCCTGGCGCAGAATCAGTCCGATCAGATTGCCGCGCTGCGCACCCAGCGCAAGACGAATGCCGAGTTCCCTGGTACGTCGCAACACAAGCCAGGCCATCAATCCGTACACGCCGAGAGAGGCCAGCGACAGCGACACTATTCCGAACAGACCAATCAACGACGATGCCAGTCGAGTAGCGGCGAGAGCCGCGCCAATCTGCTCAGACATTGCGGAGATGTCGTTAACTGCTAGCGAAGGATCCAGCGACAGCAACTGGTTACGTACAACGGGAATCAGATCAACTGCGGGACCTCTCGCCCGCAGCACAATATTGGTGTAACTGTTATAGGAAGCCTGGGTAGCGGGCAAATCAAAGTGAGGTAACGGCGCTTCGGTCAGATCATGATGTTTGACAGTTTTCGTAACACCGATGACTTCAAGACCAGGACCGTTTGTTTTGGTGGTCAGCCGCCGTCCAATGGCGCTTTCACCCGGAAACAGGCGGTTAGCCATGGTCTCGTTGATAATGATCACAGGTGTGGCACCCTCGCGATCTTGCTGCTTGAAGCCTCGCCCCGCCACGAACTTAACGCCCATGGTCTCGTGGTAGGCTGGGCCAACCACACTCGCATCAAAAGCCATCTGGTCGTTGGCCAAGAGTTGTCGGCCCTCGACAAACAGGCTACTCATGTACCTGCTGCCGCTAAAAGGCATTACCGCCCCGTAACTGACTTCCTCAACTCCGGGAGTGGCTTTCAACTTTTCGAGTAACGCGGTGCGAAACGCTGAACCATGCGCGGCGTCGTACTTCTTTTCATCCAACTCAAGGGGCACGATCAATAGATTCTCAGCCTGATAACCAGGATCGATGGCGAGCAGATTTCTCAGACTCTTCAAACAAAGGCCCGCACCGATGAGCACGACAATGGCCAGACTCAGCTGGCCCACTACGAGGAAGCTGCGAACATAATGGCGTTGTTCACCAGAACTTGCTCCAACGCTCTCGTCCTTGAGCATTGGAATAAGTTCTGCTCGTGAACTCTGCCAGGCTGGTAAGAGTCCAAAAATAAGACCGGCCAAGATCGTTGTCAGAACTGTAAATGCCAGTACTCGTAAATCGAGAGTAGTGTTGAGTAGATTCCGGGCAACGGTGAGACGCGGCTGACTGTTCACGAGCATTGAGACCAACCATGGGGCCAGGACCAGACCTGCTACACCCCCACTCAGTGCGAGCAACAAACTCTCAGTCAATAATTGCCGGACCACCTGAAGACTATTTGCCCCGAGTGACAATCTGATCGCGATCTCTTTCTTGCGAGCCACACCACGAGCGAGCAACAAACCAGCCACATTTGCACAGGCAATTAGCAGTACCAACACAACCACACCCATCAACAATTTCAGCGGAGCGGCAAAGCGCTGCCTGAGAATTGAGATCCCCTTGCCTCCGTACTCCAGATTGATGTGTTGCTCACTAAAAGGCAGTCCCTTTGTGATTGTGCCTGACGGCGTGTTCGCTTCTTTGACGTGTTGGGCCAACAAATCAAGCGACGTCTGCGCCTGGATGGCTGAAACGCCTGGCTTGATTCGTCCGAGCAGTTGCAACCAACGATCTTTGCGGTTCTCAATGAATTTTGATTGGGCCAGCTGTGGATGCATAGAAACTGGCACCCAAATATCCGCCGGCCGTTCAAGGGTCATGCCACCAAAATTACTGGGCGTTACCCCGACGACCGTAAGCGGAAGATTATTGAGTGTAACCGTTTCGCCAACAGGACTTTTTTCATTGCCAAATTGTTTTTGCCGGAATGCCTCACTAATAACGACTTGCGGTTGAGGACCACCTCGCTCATCAGCATCGAAGGTGCGACCTTGCGCCGCATTTACTCCCAGGACTTCAAAAAAATTGTCCGAGACAAATTCGGCGGGCACTCTTTCAATCCCGCTGTTCGTCCTTAACTCGATTTCAGTCTTACTAAAAGCAACCAGGCCTGACAAGACTTCATTTTGCTTCCGGTAATCCAAATAATCCGGATAAGAAAATGCATTGCTGACGAAGTGAGGATTTACACTAACGGAGGTTATCAGGAACAACTGCTCAGGTTCTCTAACAGGCAGAGTGCGAACGAGCAACTTGTCGGTGACGCTGAAGATCGCAGTGTTAGCACCGATGCCCAGTGCAAGCGTGATTATCGCCACGACCGTAAAGCCAGGCCGTTTAAGTAATGAGCGTATTCCGTAACGAATGTCGTTGAGCATGACTTATTCAACTCCAAACCCAGGATGGGACTAATAGTTCATTACGCATTCACCACTTTCGCACCTAACGTTCCAGATTCTTTGTGCCTTCTTTCGTTCATCCCAGTTGCTATTCACACCGCAACGCTTCCATCGGATCTACTCTCGTCGCCCGCAACGCGGGTATGTAACAGGCGAGCAATCCCACCAGCGCAAGCACGAACGCTACTGCGACAAAGGTAATTGGATCCTTCGCCGTTACTCCAAACAAGAGATTCGCAATCACTCGGGTCAAGACAAAGGCTCCCACTAATCCAAATGCCAATCCCAACAAGATGAGTCGCAACCCTTGTTTCACTATGAGCAGGATCACATCTCGGGTTTGCGCCCCGAGTGCCAATCTGATCCCGATTTCATTTGTCCGTTGCGCAACGGAATAACTCATCACGCCATATAGACCAACAATAGTTAGTATCAAGGCAACTAGTGCAAAGATTGAGATCAAAGTTGTGTTGAAGCGCGGAGTGGCAATGGAAGCGGAAAGATACTCGTCCATTGTTTTGACGCTGAACAAAGGCAGATCTTTATTAATTGCCGCCACCTCTTTGGTTACTGCCGATACAAGAGAATGCGGATCCGTGGTTGTTTTCACGACCACTGTCATCTGGCCAAAAGGAATCTGCGATTGCGGCATGTAGTAAGCTGGTTTCGGCGCTGTGTTCAATGTACGATTCCGAATATCTCCGACCACACCGACAATCTCGCGCATCGTAGATTCATCGTTATCATAAGTTGAGATCCCGGGTTCGATACGTTTTCCAATCGGGTCCTCATTCGGGAAATACTGTCGCGCAAACTCCTGACTAATAATGATTACCGGTCGCGAGCCGTGGAGGTCGTGTTCGTTGAAGTCCCGGCCCTTAATCACCGGTATTCCCATCGTTTTGAAGTAGTCTATTTCGGCCGAGAAGAAGTCAGCTGACGGTTCGTCTTTACGCGCAACCGGTCTCCCCTCAATCTGAAACGAAATTCCGTAGCGATCGCCGCTCAGTGGCAAAGGCACAATTGAGCTGGCAGACTGAACACCGGGCAGCGCTTTGAGGCGATTGTTGAGTTCATAGTAGAAACGGCTTTGCTTTTCCGATGAGTAGCTACTCTCAGGCAGAGCGAGGTTGAAGGTAAGAACGTGGTCCGTCTTCAGGCCGGCTTCAACGTTCTGCAAACGCCACAAGCTCTTGAGCAACAGCCCGGCGCCGACCAATAGCACAGCGGCGATTGCGAGTTCGCTGACCACAAGTGCGCCACGTACATAATTTCGCCGCGCACCTTCTCCGGAACTACGCCCTCCCTCTTTCAGAGTCTCCGTCAACTCGGTGTTTGCAGACTGAAGAGCTGGAACTAAACCGAAGATGAGGCCGGTGAGTAGTGAAACTCCAAAAGTGAAGCCCAGTACTCGCCAATCCAGGCCGACATGGATAGCTCGCGGAATGTCGTCTTTCCCTAATGCGATTAATAGATCGGACCACCAAACTGCGAGTAACAACCCTATGCCACCACCCACGAGCGAAAGAATGACGCTCTCCGTCAACAACTGGCGGACGACGCGAAGCCGACTCGCGCCAAGAGCTGAACGAATCGCCATTTCTTTATGACGGCTCATCGCCTTAGCCAGCAAAAGATTCGCGACGTTGGCACAGGCAATTAACAGGACACAAGCCACCGCTCCCAGCAAGATCAACAAGGCCGGCCGGATATCACCGACTAGAGCATTTAGGGCAGGCTCGACAAAAATTCCTTTGTTGGTGTTTTGATCTGGGTACTGCTGCTCGAGGCGCGAGCCAATAATATTGACATCGCTCTGGGCTTGTTCAATTGTCACTCCTGGCTTGAGCCGGCCAATTAATCTGAGAAAGTGAGCGCCACGTTGACTGGTGACCGGACTCTTTCCACTTGCATCACCAGCGATCGTGGTCCATAGCTCGGAAGGTTCATTTTGAATTGGAAACTCAAAGGAGGCGGGCATGACGCCAACTACTGTGAAGGCGACGCCATCAAGGAGAATCTTCTGGTTTATGAGCGCCGGATCAGAATTGAACTTTCTCTGAAACAAGCGCTGACTGAGCACCACAGTCCGTCCCGTCTCATTTGGCTTGTCATCTTCGGGAAGAAAGCCACGACCAATAATCGGCATCACACCAAGAACTGAGAACAGATTTGAGGTTACGACGGTTCCCTGAAGACGGGCTGGGTCACCAGAACCGGTGAGAATGTAATCCCCACTGTGGTAACAGGCGAGATTTTCGAACACGTTATTTTGGTCGCGCAGATCAAAGTAGTTGGGAAAAGAATACGAGCCGCGCAACTGTCCGCGTCTTTGATCGGTTTCGGTAACGGCGACCAGGGATTCCGAGTTGGGAAATGGCAGCGGCCGAAGCAAAACGGCATTGACGACGCTGAAAATGGCCGTGTTGGCTCCGATACCCAGGGCAAGAGCTATCGTCGCCACGATGCTGACGCTGGGCGACTTAATTAACATTCTGATGCCGTAGCGAATATCCTGAATGAGTGTTTCCATAATTAGTTACTCCTACTCGTACCTCAGCGCAATCAGTGGATTGACTCGAGATGCTCGACGGGCTGGCAGAAAACCCGCCAACATTGCGACCACCACTAAAATCCCGGCTGCAAAAATCAGCGTGATCGGATCGGTCGGACTCAATCCGAATAACTGTTTCGAAACCAACGTCGCTGCCCCGAGGGCCAATGGAACTCCAATGACCAATCCAATTAGCACCAGAATCAGCGTGTCTCTGAGAATCAACCAGAGAATATTTGTGCGTTGCGCGCCAAGCGCCATGCGAATACCTATTTCGTTAGTCCGTCGTACCACGCCATGGGCCATCACTGCATAGAGCCCAATGCAAGCGAGTAACAGAGCCAGCAGCCCGAAGAAGCTAACCAACTTGGCTATCATCCGATCTTGTTTCAGGGTGCTGTTAACCTGTTCGCTTAAAGTAGAGACGTTCAGAATAGGTAATCTTGGATCAATCTCAGCGATTGCGGCTCTGACCACGGGCCCAAGTTGCGCCGGTTGTCCGTTACTGCGAATCTCAAAACCTGCGGAGTACGGTTCATCATCCTGATAGATCGAGGTATACATAGTCTCGATCGGCGCCGTGCGAGCGTCCGCGGATTTTATGTTTCCAATGACGCCAACAATCTCGAGACTGTCCTCAGCTTTAAACTCGTCACCAAAACAAAACAGACGTCCCAGAGGGTTCTGGTTTTTAAGGTAGTGGTCGACAAAAGTCTGATTGACAACTGCAACTTTCCGACTTGCGGCATTGTCACGTTCGTTTACTTCCCTGCCCTGCAGCAACGGCACTCCGAGAGTTCGCGCGAAATCTGGTCCAACCATCACCTGAGCGACAACGTCATTTTCGTTTGGCCGGGGCTCGTATCCCTGGACAGTAATGTTGCTACTGCTTCTGGTGCCACTCATTGGCGAGTAGCTCGATACACTGACAGATTCGACTCCCGGTATTGCTTTCAAACGCGCCAGCAGTCGCTCGTAAAGAGGAGAGAGCTCCGCCGGTTTATAACCGGCAAGTCGCGGATCAATATCAGCGAGTAATACTCGCGTGTGATTAAATCCCACATCCTCTTGTTGGAGTTTCAGAAGACTACGAGCGAATAATCCGGCTCCCGTTAGCAGGATCATCGAGAGACAGACCTGCGTTACCACTAATAGCGACGATAAGCCGAGACGCCATCGTCCAAACCCCGACCGGCTCTTCTCTTTCATCGCACCTGCGAGATCGGTACGACTCGCACGAATGGCTGGCAAGAGACCAAAGATAAGTCCTGAGAGAATAGAAACGGCGCCAGTAAACCCCAGGACCAACAAATCAGGTCTAGTCTCGAGTGGCGTCTCTTGAGTTACCATGCCAACGATCAATTTGACGCCCCATTGGGCCAGGAGTACGCCACCGATACCACCCGCCAGAGCAAGCAATAAGCTTTCGACCAGCAATTGTCTGACAATTCGCAGACGACTGGCTCCCAACGCCAGACGCAAGGACATTTCCGCTTTACGACCGGCCGCCCGGGAAAGAAACAAACTACCCACGTTCGCGCAGGCGATGAGGAGCACCATTCCTACAATCGCCATCAGAGTTTGCAGCGGTCGTGAGTAATAGAATCTCAAGTTTGATATGCCTTGACCGCCGGGTATCAAGAGCGCCGTCGAGCCTTGAATTGATCGTTTGAGGTCATCGTTAGGCTGGCTTCCTCCCTGTTCGGTAAGAAACTGTTTTAGCGCCAGCGTGCTGCTGGGTTGTGCCTGCTGTATCGAGACGCCCGGCTTCAGACGTCCCATAAGCGTCAACCAGAAAGTGTCTTTCTCCTCGAGAGATGATTTCCTCATTTCGATTTGAGGCTGAAACGACAGCGGCAACCAGAAATCCGGAGACTTGCGAACACGCTCACCAAAGAATTGTTCAGGAGTCACTCCCACAACCGTGAAACTGACTCCGTTGATTGACACCGACTTTCCAGCGATATTTGTGTCGCGACCGAATTGTTCTTGCCAGTAGCGATAACTTATTACGGCGGCGGGCGGTGCGTTGAGTTGATCGTCGTCGGGCGTCAGCGGGCGACCGAGAATCGTTTGGACACCAAGCACACTGAAGTAATTTCCGGTCACCAAATGTCCTTGGGCGCGATGAACATTTGGTGAACCTGCCGGACTCACACTGAGACGACTTTCGCCGCTGCGAAAAGCGCAAATATCCTGAAAGGCATCGTTATGAGCGCGAATGTATTTGTAAGCGTCGTAAGAGTAGAGCTGCCATTGACCTGTTGGTGGATCACCGCGAGAGGTTCCTTCTCCTGTTACGTCCCCAAACAGAACCAGCTCTTCGGGTTTACTCACCGGCAAATTCTTTAGCAGAACAGCATTGACGAGCGTAAAGATTGCCGTATTTGCACCGATACCCAGGGCGAGTGTCAGTACGATGACCAGTGTGAAACCAGGGCGTTTCGCCAGACCTCTGATTCCGTAGCGAATGTCCTTGAGTAACGAGTCCATAACTTAAACCCTTTCGCAACTACTCATACCGAAGCGCCGTTAGGGGATCCACCTTCGTTGCTCGCCGGGCCGGTATGTAGCAGGCCAGCAAAGCCACGAATGTCAAGATTCCGACGACAGCGACATAGGTGAGTGGATCGGTGGCTGTCACTTCAAATAGCAACGTACTCATCAGCCGCGTTAAAGCGAACGCTCCTACCACTCCGATGACAGTGCCAAGACCCAGCATGAGCAAACCCTGCCCAAACACCAGTCGCAAAACATGCAGACGCTGAGCACCGAGCGCCATCCTCACGCCAATCTCTTGCGTTCTTTGCGCGACGGAATAGGCCATTACGCCGTAAATACCAATTGCGGCAAGGAACAGCGCGATACCGGAAAATACTGCCAACAGTAAGGACAAAAATCGTGGTTGGACCATCGAGCGCGAGACGACTTCTGCCATCGAACGCAGGTTGTAAACCGGTAGACTTGAATCCACTTCTCGAACGGCGGAACGAATGCCCGCGGCGATCGAGTCAGGATTGCCGTTTGTGCGAACCACAAAATTCATATTTGTGCTTAGACCAAATTGGGAAACCTGCTTGGCTTGCAGATACAACTCCGGCGCT
>DATIBX010000693.1:0-29163 GCA_035457105.1 Pyrinomonadaceae bacterium | reverse complement strand
CTTGCGACGACAAGTGGAATGGTCTTGTTGATGAAAGGAATGGTCGTATCTGGACCAAACGGATAGACAATCATCGTCATCATCGCGGCTATCGTTGTGATGACGGGAGCAAGGAAGTAAATGAAGCGGGTTGATTTATCCGGAACGATATCTTCCTTCAGAATAAATTTCAGCAAGTCAGCGAAAGGTTGCAGAACGCCACCATATCCAACTCGATTGGGACCAAGTCTGCCCTGGATAAATCCGAGAATGCGACGCTCGGCCAGCACGGTGTACGCGACCACAAGCAGCACCACCACGAAGACCACCGAGATGGCGATGAGCTTTAATACAACGTCCAGGATGGGTTGCCAATCCATTCGTATTAGTCTCCCGCCACCGCTGTTTCGCGTTCCAAATTGGCATCGACCGTTATCTGATAAAGCGGAGAGATTCGAGTCGTGTCCGGCCGCGGATTACCGCCGGCAAGTAGATGAAATTGTGGGACTTTGTCGGTTAGGTTCCCGATCTTAAAAAGCTCGTGGCCCACTTCTGGTGTGCTGTTGATCTTCTCACTCAGTTCCGGAAGTTCTTCTACAAGTTGGTGCAGGCGTTCGCGCTGGGCCTCAGTATCACTCGCCTCCGCTAAAGCGTGTTTCGCCTGAATTGGATTCTGCTCGTCTTTTAGAAGCGGGTATTTCATTCCCGCATAAGCGGGAACCTTTTCAGCTATCTCACGAAAGACTGCACTCGCCGCCAGATTGAAGCCAAAATCGACGCCAAGCTCGGAGGCCAACTGAGCTGTTATTACCCAATCCGGTTTTGCCTGGCTTAGTGGTGAAATCGATTGTCTGACTCGTTGAACAAAGCCATCGTTATTGGTGAAGGTTCCGTCTACTTCAGCGTACGACGCAGCCGGCAGGACAACGTCTGCATATTTAGTTGTTTCAGATTCGAACAACTCCTGGACCACCAGGAAGTCCAATCGCGAAAGCGTCTCTTCGTGTCTATGCAATTGCTCTGGCAGGAAGCTTCCAGCTAAATAGATGGCATGAATCGTGTCACCCACAGCGTTCAGAATTTCAGCAGGGCGGCGATTGTCCATTCCCATGTCGTAGGCGCCAACACTGTTATTGAAGAGCGGTAATGGATGGAGCAGAATCCTACGTCCTTCACCAGCCAGCCGTGCAGGCAACTGGGCCATCAATGCCTGGGCGTCGTCACTCAACTCGCCACCAAACGCCACTACAACGTCGCCCTGGGTGCCATTTACAGCCTGGCGTATAGCGTCGAGGTCTTGTGTCGAGATACCAGCTTTCTTTGCGGCTAACTCGTCGTCGCCATCGCCTGATAGGGCCAGCGCAACCGCATCTTCCGAGCCTGGTGCAATGTGAACAAACAACGAGGCCTGTTCACGTAAACGAATGGGAACCGCATTAACGACAATCAACTTCGCGCCACCGTTTCTCACGGCTTGCCGCATCTGGCGACCGGTTAGAGGCTGCAACTCTTCGGGCTCACCACCAATCAATAGGATCGTCTTTGCGTAACGAATGTCCTTATGAGTAGCGAGTACTCCAGTGAGATTGTCAAAGAAAGGTTTCAAACTGTACGCGTCTGTAGTGCCGTAGTTCTCGGTACCCACTAGTTCGGTTGCGAACTTACGCAACATATAAAGAGCCTCGTTCGTCAGTCTCGGGCTACCGACGATACCGACAGCATCACGTCCATGTTTGTCAGCTACGTTGTCAAGATTCTGGGCGACGTGTTTGATTGCATCGTCCCAGGTGGCGGGAATCAATTTTCCGCCTTTCTTGTAGCGAATGAGGGGGGTCTTGATGCGGTCCTCATGATTAACGAACGGATGAGCAAAGCGACCTTTAACGCAGAGAAACTCACCATTGATACCGTTCACGTAACGATCGCGAGCAACAACTCGCATCAAAACGCCGCCGCGTGACCCCAGCGACATCTGGCATCCATCAGAACAGAAGTTACAAGTCGAAACGGTCTGAGCTAACTCCCAAGGTCGAGTCTGATGCCGGTAGGTCGCGTCGAGTAAAGTGCCGGTTGGACAAACTTCGATACAATTTCCGCACTGGGAACAGTCAAGCCAACCAAGATAAGTGCCTATAACTGTGTGGGCACCACGTCCGCCAGCTTCAATAGCATCCTCGCCCATCCACTCGTCACAAACGCGAGTGCAACGTTTGCAGAGAATGCAGCGCTGCGGATCGTTCGCGACCATCGGCGACAGGTAGCGTTCGGCGGCGTAATTTTTCTGTTCGGTAAACCGTTCTTCCAAACCGCCCCATTCGAAAGTCATCTCCTGAAGCTCGCATTCACCGCCACGATCGCAAACCGGGCAATCCAGTGGGTGATTCGCAAGCAGGAACTCCGTCATGCC
Source organism: Pyrinomonadaceae bacterium (assembly GCA_035457105.1). Lineage (GTDB taxonomy): Bacteria > Acidobacteriota > Blastocatellia > Pyrinomonadales > Pyrinomonadaceae > PSRF01. The sequence goes on along the minus strand of DATIBX010000693.1, from coordinate 26,777 downwards.
GCGTTGAGCCTTTTCGATCTCTTCACTTTGCGTCGTAACGACCATTCCCTCAGTACAGGTAATGGTGCAGGACGTTTGCAGTTTCGGCATCTTCTCGATACGCACGAGGCACATGCGACAAGAAGCCTGTAAAGCGAGATCCGAGTAGTAACAGAATGACGGGATGTCGAAGCCCTTATCACGACAGACATCGATCAGCCGGGAATTCTTCGGCACCTGAAACGGTTTTTCGTTGATGGTTATGTTTATTAACTCAGTCGACATACTTCAAACTCTATTCAGGTCTTTCCAGTCATCGGGTGCGCGAACCAATCTCTGGTTCACAACAGCCCAACTGATTGAAGACCGGCCGCTACCTATTTGCCGTTCGAAAGGTGTTTTCTAAAATCTTCCGGAAAACGTTTTATGGCAGATTGTATGGGCCATGCTGCCGCGTCCCCGAGGGGACAAAACGATTTGCCTTCAATGTTGTCACACAAGTCCAACATCAGTTGCGCGTCTTCGGGTCGGCCTTGGCCGTTCGCAATTCGTTTGAAGACTTTTACCAGCCAATCAGTACCCTCGCGACAAGGTGTACACCAACCGCAGGACTCGTGTTTATAAAATTCAGTCAGGTTCTTGGTGGACTCAAAGATGTCCACGGTTTCGTCCATCACGATAAAACCACCAGAACCTACGCTCGAGCCGGCGGCGACGAGGCCTTCATAATCCATCCGTACATCTTTTCCGAAGATCTGATCGGCTCGCATTATATAAACGGATGAGCCACCCGGAATGACAGCCTTTAATTGTTTTCCATTCGGGATACCCTGGCAGTCTTCCATGATGAACTTTTCCATGTCGTCGTAGCCCATCGGCAACTCGTAGACCCCAGGAAGATTTACGTGACCCGAAACGGACCAAAGCTTCGTGCCGCCACTCTTTTCAGTTCCCAGTTTTTGATAAGCCTCACCACCCATTTTGATGATGTCAGGCACGGCAGTCAGAGTCTCGACGTTATTAACTACTGTTGGGCTTGCGTAAAGACCAGAAACAGCAGGGAATGGAGGTTTCATACGTGGGTGCCCACGCATGCCCTCCAAAGAACTTAGTAACGCTGTTTCCTCACCGCAAATGTACGCGCCGGCCCCCGTGTGCGTGTGGACCTCACAAGAGAAGTTCGTACCTAAAATATTGTTGCCGACAAGACCGGCAGCTCGCGCCTCTTCGATCGCCACATCCATGATGTCGATCAGGTATTTGTATTCACCCCTGGTGTAGATGTAGGTAAGCTTCGAACTCAACGCGTAGGCGGCGATCAACATGCCTTCAATCAGCATGTGCGGATCGCGTTCCATCAAATAGCGATCTTTGAAGGTGCCCGGTTCGGATTCGTCGGCGTTACAAACTACATATTTTGCTTTGGGAGAATCTTTGGGAACGAAGCTCCACTTCATTCCGGTTGGAAATCCTGCGCCGCCGCGACCTCTTAAAGCAGATTTCTTAACCTCGTTAATGACGTCGTCCGGCGACATACCATCAAGCACTTTTTTAAGTGCTTCATAGCCGCCGTTCCGCCGGTACACGTCGAGAGAGCGTGAATTCTCAAGATGAACTCGGCGCAGTTGAAGTGGTTCACATCCGATTGCTTCGATACGCATAACTTAAGTCAACGACTCCAGAATTTGATCGACTTTTTCCGGGGTCAGATCTTCGTGATAATCGAAATTGATCTGGAACATGGGCGCAGTGCCACACGACCCAAGGCACTCTACTTCCGACAGACTGAAGCGTCCGTCAGCGGTAGTTTCTCCAGGTTTAATTCCCAATTTAGTCGAGCAGTGCTCAATAATTTTTCCGGCGCCACGGATCTTACAAGAAAGCGTTTTACATACCTGAATATGATATTTGCCGACGGGATCAGTATTTATCATTGAGTAAAACGTGGCTACTTCCCAAATGTCAGTAACTCTCAACGATAAACGGTTGGCAAGGTAGAGAACTCCCTGGGGGTCAAGATAGCCACGTTCGCGCTGGACAATAAACATCAACGGCAAAATGGCCGATCGCTTAACCGGATATTTAGCGAGATGGCGATCGATTTCAGCTTCGACTTCAGCCGAAAACGTCGCGGCCTCAACTCCTAAATCGACTGGCTGAGAAAGAGGCTTAATTTGAGTCAAACTGGTGCTCATGATTGTGCGTTGAATCTAGAACTTTGGTCTTTGATCTTTGGACTTTGAGTTCGAATTCGTGCAACAAAGATCAAAGGCCAAAAATCAAAGGGCGAAGGCCAAAAGACCTCACCGATCAATTTCTCCTAAGACAATATCCAATGAACCAATGATCGCCACGACATCAGCTACCATTTCACCTTTTGCCAAATCGGGCAAAGCCGAAAGGTTAACAAAACTTGGGCCACGAAAATGCACGCGACTTGGTTTGGGCCCACCGTCTGACCTCATGTACACACCTAGCTCGCCTTTAGAAGCCTCGATCGGATGGTAAACCTCGCCAGCCGGCACGTTAAATCCTTCGGCAATGATCAAGAAGTGATGGATCAAAGCATCCATGTGCTTCTTCATTGCTTCTCGATCCGGTAGAACGACCTTTGGATCGTCGGCTTTAACTGGACCGGGTCTGAGCCTTGAGAGAGCCTGTACTGAGATCTTGTGCGATTCTTTCATCTCACGCATACGAACCATATAACGGGCCCACACATCTCCATCGGGCTCAGTCGGCACTTCGAAGTCGTAATTCTCATATCCGCTGTAAGGATTTGCTCGTCGAATGTCGAGATTTACTCCACTGCCACGCAGGCATGGTCCAGAGAGACCCCAGTCGATCGCATTTTCGGCTGATATCCGTCCAATGCCCTGAGTTCGTTTTTGAAAGATCCTGTTGCCACTGAGCAGCGTATGAAACTCGCCGACCGCCTTAAGGAAATCGTCAAGAAACTGTTTGCAGCGCTTCTCAAAGCCGGCGGGTAAATCCATCATTAGTCCGCCGATTCGAAAATACGAAGGCGTCAGCCTGCCACCAGAGGCAGCCTCGATCAAATTGAGAATCTTTTCGCGTTCACGGAAACAGTAGAAGAAGACCGTCATCGCGCCAAGGTCGAGCGCATGAGTTCCCAACCAAACCAGATGCGATGCAATCCTCTGCAACTCGCACATCAACACGCGAATGACCTGGGCTCGTTCAGGAATCTCGAGCGCCAGTAACTTTTCCGCCGCCATGACGTAAGCAAGATTGTTTCCGAGTGGATTTAGATAATCCATCCGATCGGTGATGACGATCCCCTGCTGATACTTCTTATATTCAAACAACTTCTCCATTCCGGTGTGGAGATAGCCGATATCGGGCGTTGTCTTAACAACCATCTCGCCATCCAGGACGAGCTCTAAACGAAGAACTCCGTGTGTCGAGGGATGTTGCGGTCCCATCGAAATAGTCATCTGCGTGTCGAGCGGCCTGTCGACGATTTCGAATTGGGGCGGAATGTTAGCGGATGTACTCATGACCCTGGTCCTATTTCAAGCTGTACGGTTCGTACCCACGTAGCGGGAAGTCTTTACGAAGCGCGAAGCCCTGCCAATCTTCCGGCAGCAAAATTCTTCTTAGATCCGGATGCCCGTCAAAAATCACTCCAAACAGATCAAACGTTTCCCGCTCATGCCAGTTTGCAGTGCGCCAAACGGAAGTCACGCTTTGCACATGCATGTCTTCTTCATTCAATAGGACCTTAACCCGAAGGCGATGATGTATTGTCGTCGAAAACAAGTGATAGTTAACTTCGAACCTCGGCTCTTCTTCCACCCCTCGATCGACGCCGCAAAGATCGGCAAGGAAGTCAAAACGGCCTTCCGGCCAGCCCTTAAGGAAAGAGCAGATCGTCAAGATGAGTTCTTGGGGGACGATAATGGTGGTTTCACCAAATGCCTCAATTACCTGACTCAGCCATTCTGGGTGTTCACGCTGTAACGCCGCCACAAGGGGTGACGGCGCCGGCTCTGAACTTACGGGGTGTTCTGGCGTTGGCTCTGTGGTATCCGGACCTGGCATCCTCGATGGTGCTCTTTCTTTTCTTAGGAAGAACGTCTCCGTTCGTGTTTGGAGGCGATGGTATAAGGGCGAGATTCGGGCAAAGAATTTTGGAGGGCTGTCGAGCCATCCGTGATTGGAAGAGTTCCAGGCACTACCGCTTCTCTGGCTTCGGCTTCGAGAATATCTTTTCGATCTCGCACACTCTCCTTCATCACTTTGTCCTGTAACATCATTACGGCATGGATCAACATCTCAGGTCGCGGGGGACATCCAGGAATGTAGACATCAACCGGAACGATCTTGTCGACACCCTGGACAATTGCGTAATTATCAAAGACACCGCCGGACGTGGCGCAGGCGCCCATTGAAATTACCCATTTTGGCTCTGGCATCTGATCGTAAATTCGCCGAAGCACTGGAGCCATCTTGCGCGAAACACGTCCAGAGACGATCATCACGTCCGCTTGGCGCGGGCTGGCCCGAAACACCTCGGAACCGAATCGCGCCAGATCATTTCTGGCCGAAGTGGCATTCATCATCTCGATCGCGCAACAGGCAAGTCCGAATGTGGCCGGCCAGAGAGATGATTTACGCGCCCAGTTAATTATGGAGTCCAGCCTTGTGGTTAAAACTTCAGGCAGGGCCTCAGCAATGACATTTTCTAGTCCCATTTTAAACGACCTTAAGCAGCGATCTTGCGCTTCTGCTTATTGCGGGCCTCGAGGTCATCAAGAGCTCTGGCCTCGGCTCGGGCTTCATCACGAGCTTTCTCACCCCAGTCAAATGCGCCCTTCTTGACCACATAAATATAGCCAACCAGGAGGAGACCAATAAAAACCATCATCTCGAGATAGACGAACATCTTCATTCCTGACCCTTGTGCAGCAAAGGTCTTGAATACAACAGCCCAGGGAATCAGAAAGATGACTTCTATATCGAACAAGATAAAGAACATTGCGATCAAATAAAACTTGACTGAAAACCTTTCCCTTGCCGAACCAACCGGATCCTTGCCACACTCGTAAGGCATTAACTTCGTTCGAGTCTGTTTTCTTTGACCCACGAACTGGGACAAGAGAACATTCCCGACGGCAAATCCCGCCGCGACCACGAACATAAGCAGAATGGGAAGGTAATCGCTAAGGTTAAAAGGCATCAAGCGCACCCCAACACCGCTCGCAAGTGGGCCTCTTCAGACAGACGACTTGCGAGCGAGTGCAGCTCAATAACTAGATTGAGAATCATTGTACAAGCTGATGCTAGTCGAAGTGATCAAGGGTGTCAAGCAACGTTCTTCGCTTGTGATCACTTAAAAAAATGCAGATTGACCCTGAAAAAATCCTTGTGTTACCGTTTCGGAAAACCCCTCGCGTGTCTGTGAGGTTGGCTTGATAACTCGAACTCCTAGATCCCACAAAGAGTGATTACCGGATTCAACACTGATATTGAGCATGATGGCGTTGTCTATCATGTCCAGACCGAAGATAAAGGGCTGGAAACGCCGATGATCCTCTCGCTCGTTTATTCTCGCGGCGAGATTTTGGCCAGTAAACGCTCGCGTTATGAAGACCTAATTGCACAGGGATTTAGCGACGAAGCACTAGCGGAACGACTAAAGCGGCAGCATCGCCTGATTTGCGCAGCCATTCATTCCGGTCGAATCAACGACTTGAAGAAGATGAGTGGTCCTCGGTTAGAAGTTGAAGACGCCATTCCTCCACCTGCCGTTGTCCAACCTGAGATTGTCCCAGAGCCGTTAATCGCTGAAGCCATTGAAGTCGAAGCAATTGAGATTGAGGAAGAAATTGCCGAGCCCGAAACTGCTGAGATGCCGGTTGAGGTTGTTGTTGTTTCAGAGTCAGGGTCAGAGCCGGAGCCCCCCGCTTCCGACGATTTTGTCTTCGAGATCGAAATGACGCCGACGCAAACCTGGCTACCCCCCGAAGAGGTGGTCGCTCCAGAAGTTGAGGTAGAACCTGAAGTAATTGAGCCCGAGGTCGATTCGATAGAAAGCCCAGAATATGCCGATCCTTACTCGGTCTATGACCCTCGCCACGACACTGATGTGGTCGAAGTCGTTACAGAGGGTGGGCTGGTAATCTCGTTGTTAGACGACGACGAGTTTCATTCTGGCGAAAAACGAACGTTGAGAGTATTAGTGAGCAATCGCAAGGGTGATAATGACAAACCTCTGGCCAATGTTGCGGTTTCGATCAAAATTCTGGGCACTGCGTTTCGTCCCTTGCTGTTTACTTTGAAGACTGAAAAGGATGGAGTGGCGACAGTTAATGCCGAAATTCCCGAGTTTACTTCGGGACGGGCCGCGGTTCTGGTTCGTGCAGTCGCAAAAGATCAGGCGGCAGAATTGCGTCGCGTAATTCACCCACACAGATGAGGCTTTGATTAATTGCAGGTATACGTGAACGGCGAGAGTACTGAACTCACTGAAGGCCTCTCCCTGGCCGACCTAATAACACAACTCGATTTCCCCTCTCAGCGAATTGCCGTCGAGCATAACCGCACAGTTGTGCGGCGCTCACAATGGGATTCGACAGTGCTGGCCGATGGTGACCACATTGAAATTGTTCACTTTGTTGGCGGTGGCTAATCCTCAAGCGGCTTCTGAATTTCACGACAACCGGAGAAAGGTGTACAGTGCGTTTAAGCAGAACGAAGGAATAGCCATGTCTACAGCCATTAGTGATCAAATAGCAAATGAAGCGTTGAAGATCGGGAATCTGAGTTTTCAGTCACGACTGATCATCGGCACGGGCAAATATCGTAGTCACGACGAGATGAAAAGGGCGCATGCGGCTTCCGGCGCACAAATGGTTACGGTCGCGGTTCGGCGTGTACCACTCGATCGCAGTTCTGAGTCGTTTCTGGACCATTTGAGTCCTACGTTACAGATATTGCCAAATACCGCGGGTTGTTATTCGGCAGAAGATGCAGTGCGGACAGCGCGGTTAGCTCGTGAAGCCCTCGAAACAGATCTGGTGAAGCTCGAAGTGATAGGAGATCAGACCACGCTGTTTCCGGATAACGAGCAGACACTTGAGGCTGCGAAGGTCTTATGTAAGGAAGGTTTCGTAGTTCTACCCTACTTTAACGACGATCTGATTATGGCCAAGAAGTTACTTGATGCTGGATGTGCTGCAATTATGCCGCTCGCAGCTCCCATTGGTTCAGGCCTGGGAGTACAGAATCCGGCGAATCTTCAAATCATGCGTGAACAGTTGCCTGAGGCGACCATCATTGTCGACGCTGGCGTTGGTACGGCGAGCGATGCGGCCATAGCGATGGAACTGGGCGCCGATGGAGTCCTGATGAATACCGCAATAGCCGAGTCAAAATCTCCTGAGCAGATGGGCAGGGCGATGAAGCTGGCGATCGAAGCGGGTCGTCTGGCATATCTTGCCGGTCGTATGCCTCGCCGACTCTATGCGAGCGCATCCAGCCCATTATCGGGTGTGATCAAGTAACGCGTCTTACTTTGGTCGCAATTCGCGTGACAATTATCAAGGGGCTTTAAGGAATCCGAAGGACTGAAAAAACCGATCAACGCGTGTTTCGTCTTGAGTGTCTTTAAACACCAGGGCGGCCGTCTGATAGAGTCGGTTACCCACTAAAAAAATTCGCGACTTCACATTCGCCGCGCTAATTTCACTCGTGAACTCCAACCCGATCTTGCCATCAAATTCTACGTTTCGACTTGATAAGAGAGTAGCCTGCATCTGTTTATTAAAGTCGTCCCGGTTTGCTTCAAGAGCTTTCTCCGGAATCGTTTGATAGTCGCTGTAGCTTATGAGAAAGACCGTCCTTCCCAGCGTCGAGCTGTACATATGAGTGCTGAAATTTGCCCTCTTTTCGACCTTCTCCGTTGGTTCGCTGGGAAGCATTACCTCGAAGCCGCTGCCAGCGGGCGAGAAACGAATCCATTTTTCATCTTGAGCGAAAGCGTTCAAGGAAACCGTTACTAAGAACGCAAACAGTATTAGGGTTCTTTTCATTTCCACTCTCCGTTGCTCGAATCAAATCAGGTCGCTTGCGCATTTGTGCGCTGATAGTGAGCCAACACAAACTTAATCATCCCGTAGCTGACATTTGCAGGCAAGACGTCACGCAACGATTTAAGGGTTGAGTACCCGTATTTCTTAATCGCGGCCGTGATCAACTCTTGATCGGAGATGGTCACCAGCCGGTTAAGGTCGACTTCCAAACCAACACGAATACATTCGGCAAGATGATCTTCAATAGTTCTAACTTGCAGACTGCGTCGCTCGGCGATTTCCGACAATGAAAGTCCTTCGTTGAAGAGATTGTAGGTTTCGACTTTGGTGGGAGTGTCGTTTCGCACCTTGGCGGGGCGCCCGCTGGCTATCACCGCAGGGGGAAGAGCGAGACTCACTACTTCTTGCTCTCGCATAACTCGATCTCCCAATTCGGTAATCTGAACTGTGGGATAGGCTCCTTTACTTGATGCAAGGCACTTACCGACAAGCAGCGCCTCGAGGTAGAGCATGATGTCGTCGTGACGCATGTCACTCAGGATGCCATAAGTTGAAAGTTCATTGAGTTTTGCTTGAAAGATATTTTTAGCGGCGGAACCTCGGAGCGTCGCCGCCAGTACCGACTTGCCAAATCGCCCTTTCATTCGTTTTGCGCAAGCAAGGATTTTACGCACGCGCAACAGCTCAGCGTCAGAAAGGTTGCGCGGCTCAACGTCAGCCAGATCTGGAACGACTTGATGCTGAGAGATCGATGAGACCAGCTTCAAAGCCGAATCGCAGTTCCCACAAGTGCCACATTCATTACGGCGATGTCTGTCTCCAAAGTAATCGAGTATGTAGGCCCTAAAACAATTCTCGGTGTAACAAAACTCGATCATCTCTCGCAGTTTGTGTCGCTCAAGTGCAGCTCTGCGCGCGAGATCCTGCTGATTGATGCGCAGCTGAGTAACTGGCTTGGGATCGAGTAGGAGAATCCCGCGGCTATCATCTTTCCGATTTCGCGAGCCGGTCCGCTCAAGGTGGCCGGCGCGTTCGAGCAAGTAAATTGAAGACTGAACTGCCATCTCATTGCGTTCGCCAACACGTCGCGCAATCTCAGACGTCGACAGTTGGACCATGCGCGAGCCAATCGCGTAAAGCTCGTTATACACCTGGCGAATTAACGTTACTTCCGGATAGGAACCTTCGATAAAAAAGTCGTGAGTATTTTTATCCGCGTAGTTGAAAAGAAGCAGACACGCTGAATTCAACCCATCTCGACCAGCGCGACCAATTTCCTGGTAATACGCCTCGATTGAGCCTGGCATTTGGAAGTGAACAACAAAGCGAATGTCGGATTTATCGATCCCCATTCCAAAAGCGTTGGTAGCAACGATGATCCGCTTTCGGCCGCTCATGAACAGGTCCTGCTCTTTAATACGCACACCATCGCTCATGCCGCCATGATAAGTGGCGGTTGCAAGCCCGTAGCTGTTGAGCACTTGACCCAACTCTTCAACTGCTTTGCGGGTTGAGGCGTAGATAATTCCCGGGCCATCGACCGCCTCGGCAAGGCGTCGGATGCTTGAGAATTTTTCACGCTCTTTCTGGACGTGCTTGACCTGAATTGAGAGGTTTGGCCGATCGAAGCCGCTAACAAAGGTCTGCGGTGAGGCTAAGCCAAGCTGCTGAATAATGTCCGAGCGCACGTATGGAGTTGCGGTCGCTGTTAATGCAATTGTTTGCGGTCTTTTTAGAGACTCGCGAACCGTTTTCAGTCTCAGGTAATCAGGTCGAAAGTCGTGGCCCCACGTCGAAATGCAATGTGCTTCATCGATAGCTAACAACGAGACGGAAACGGACTGTAGTGCAGCTATGAAGCGGGGACTCCGGAAACGCTCTGGCGCTACATAAACCAGTTTGTATTCACCTTTTCGAACGCCCTCGATTCGCTTGTGCTGTTCGACTTCGTTAATCGAGCTATTGATAAAGGTTGCGGGGAGACCGCGAGCCTGTAGCGCGTCAACCTGATCTTTCATTAAAGCAATTAGAGGTGAAACGACCAGCGTTGCACCATTTCTAAGGAGGGCCGGCAGTTGGTAACAGAGTGACTTGCCGCTACCAGTAGGCATGACAACTACGGCGTCTTTCCCAGCAAGAGTCGCTTCAATAACTTCTTCCTGTCCTTCGCGAAACTGCTGGAAGCCAAAGAGTTGGCGAAGCGAAGGTAGACTTTCGGCGAGCGACGACATAGCGCGCTTAGCTTATCAGACAACAGAAGATTTTGGATTAATGAAGGTCTGAGTTGTTAATGCTAGCGATCGACGAATGGTTGGTTAATGTGTTTTTCCCTTCGGCAATTAGCCTCCTCTACGTTGTGCGAGGTCAAGTAATGATAGCCGTGATCACTAACTGAACCCACAAGCGCACGACCTCATTCAACCAGAGCAACGCGGTTGATTGAGGCACATTTATAACTTTCGCAGACTCGCAAGGGTTAACAGGTGATGACGTATTTCGCGGTGCGGGTGGTCCAACCGTGAAGTCGGCCCGGTTGTCTACTGTATCTAAGCAGCCAGCACCGCTACGCGAGACTCCGTTACTGTTACTCGGAGCAAGAGTCGGAGCGGAACCTCGAAAGCAGCTGGCCGACGATCCGTAACCAACTAGATCAACAATCGCAGTATCTGAAGGACACAAACCTGAGAGGGGAGTTGTGGTTCGCACTAGAGCAACTTTGCCTGCGGTGGCCGCCATATTGATCGAGCCAATGACATCTGCGTTGGGCAACGACGCTCCGTTGGCACCACCTGAAGCTTCCTGAATCAGGTAGTATTTGCCAGGAGCGAGAACGACGGCGGTTAGCGGAGTTAACGACCAGCTGGGGTTTGTTGCACCAGCGTATTGAATAGACCAACCTGACAAATCGATTGCTTCACTACCGCGGTTAAAAATCTCGACGAAATCATTGTGAAGTGGGGAACCGGAATTTCCGCCTCCGCCGAAGATCTGACTGATTACCAATGAGGTGTTCGGTGCGGGAGACGGAGAAGGTGACGGTGTCGGAGTCGCCGTCGGGGAAGGACTCGGAGTAGGCGTACCAGTCGGCGTCGGCGTTACTGTGGGAGTTGCCGTCGGACTCGGAGACGGACTCGCAACGGGAGTCGGAGTTGGACTCGGAATTGGACTCGGAGTTGGCGTTGGTGTTGGCTCACCGCTCCGCGAATTCTGAGGATTGCTTGGCGTTACTAGTTGAAAGTCAGAAAAGTTATCCTGCGTGTCCAGGCCGTTGGCAATTGGACCATCAGATCTTCGTTCATAACTCTGATTAGAATCACTTGGTAAAGGAGACAGGTGCACACCTTCGCGAAAGGCTGAGCCGGCACTCATTCCCACCTGATCGACCAACACATCGTCGGCTCTCGTGATGGCGATTCCACCATCATTTGCAAAACCACTGCTGTATGACTGGTCTGCGCCAACCGTTCCACTGTAGCCCCCGGAATTGGTTGCCAGAAAATGACTTCCGGCAAGTAGGACCGTGCCGCTCGTGATAGTCATGCGAGTGGTGATTGTTCCGCTGCTACTCGAACCCCGGAGTTTCCAGCCACCGACATCAACTGCGACAGTTCCCTTGTTGAAGATTTCCACAAACTCGTCATTAGCGCCATTTGGACCACGAGTGCGAAATTCGCTGATAACAATCATCGATGTAACTGGAGTCGGCGATGGCGAAGGCGAAGGAGAACTATTGGGAGTTGGCGTCGGTGTTGGCGAAGGCGTTGCAGTCGGAAGCGGTGTCGGCGTTGGTGTTGGAGTTGAACTTGGACTTGGGCTCGGAGTGGGAGTAGGTGTTGGTGTTGGTGACGGACTCGGGCTCACTATCGAAATGGTTGAAGGTTCCGATGCTGTCCCTCGCGCCGTGGCCGTAACCACGACCGTTCCAGGCGCAATCGCTTTAGCCAAACCGGCATCATCGATCTGTAAGAGATCAAGGTTGCTCGAATGCCATTTAAAGATCACATCGCCCAATTCAGCGGACGACTCATCCAGAGCAACGGCAGAAAACTTCACGGTCTCTCCAATAATTAATTTGGCACTAACCGGGTTCAGCACGATGTTGGCTATCGCAGGTGTCGATGTGAATCCTGATTTATCCACTCTCGTCCCAGGACTGAATCGAGACTGGTCTTCTGCAGCTACTGTATGAAGGGTGAATTGACCGTCGATGTCGGGTGACCTCGTCAACGATTGGTTCTGATCGGCGGGAAGATCGACGGCACTTCCATAGGTCACGGAAGTAATGATCGTCCCATTTGAATTGCGAAGCGTTATAACGCCACCGCTATTGGTTAGAGAGAGCCCTCGTGAGGAAGCCTTGACGATCTGCGCTCCTGCAAAGACCGGGTCTGATGGGTTCGGGCTTCCCGCGCCAAAGATTACGATCGCTGTTCCCGCTGATACGACAGTGCCGGCCGCAAACCGGTGGCGCAAAATATCCGTGGCACCTGTCAAACTCCTCGATTGCAGTTGGAATCCAGTTAAATCGAGATCGCGTGAAGTTGTATTGACGATCTCCACGAATTCATCGTCGGAACTATCGCGAATGCCATCATGATTTGCATCACCTGTTGTACCGTCTGGCGGATCAGCGAGAAACTCATTGATCGTCAGATCGCGAAGCGCACTGCCACTGAAGGTCACGCTAACTGGATTACTTTCGGTGCCGTCAGCTTCGACGATTACGCTCACCGGGCCAGCACCTCGCAATAATTCAGGGACGAGAACATGAACTTCATCTATGCCGGGTACACTTGAAGGTTTCACGGCCTCGACCGCAGCCGGAAAGCCGCCGAACTGCACCTGGATATTGTTTGCGTGGAGTACACCCGTACAAAAGAGAATAATACGCAGTCGGCCGCTTGCGGGATCGAAAGGCCCAGCTAGTAAGTTATCGGCATTCAGCGCAACTGCGGCTCCTTTTCCGTCTCCAGTGCGAGTGAAAGTACCTGGACTACTCTCCGTGATGGTGGCGTTTGTCCGGGAGCTAAAACCGTCTGCATTCGTGACTACGACTTCCGCATCACCGGAGTTGAGGGACTCGGGTACTACAAAGACAACCTCATCTGGTGAAACGTAAAGAAGGCGTGCGAGTAATCCGTTTATTTGAACCGTAGTCCCAAGAACATTGGTGGGCGGCTCGGCTTCGTTGAAATTGATTTGTATATTTGAAAGAGCGAGGCTTGTTCCCTGTGCAATGGCCAAGCTGCCGCGAGCCAGTGAATTTTCTGCTCCCTGTTCATTTCCTTTGCCAGCCGCGTTTTGAATATTAATTTTTCCAAAGGCTGGACGCGGAGCGACCGACGCAAGATAAATCTCACTGTTATTGACGAAGTCAGATTCGCTTACCGGACCTGAGAGGACTCGAGGAAAATTGAATAGCACCAGGCTGCCATCTTCGTTGAGCGATGAAACGATTTCGGCGTTCGCTCCGGCAGGGGCATTTGTGAGCTGTTGGGTTTCACCGGTCGGCAGATCAATCAAATAAAGCTCAACACTGCCGTCGCTAGCATTTACAACTCTTCTGCGCGTCACGAATGTTACTCGTAATCCGTCACCGCTTATCGCTGCTTGGAGCTTCACATCTGTAGCACGCGCTGATAGATGGGTTAACTGGCGGGACGTTCCGGCTCGGCGATCGTAAAGGTGCACCTGACTCTGGTTCTGAATGGCTGTTGTTGAATAGACCAAACGAGTTCCATCGTCACTTAACGCGGGTCCATCTGAAATAGTGAGATCGGCTAAATTCTGTTCAAGGATGAACTCCTTGCCAGTAATCCGTTCAACTACGACGAGGTCGCGGACCCCTTCGACACTTTCTCTGATGAAGTAAACCATCGAACCGTCGTTACTGATTTTTGGACTGTATGCAAGAGCACCGGCTGGATTATTGGTAAGCTGTTGAATCTGTCCGCTTGATCTGTCGACCAGGCAGATATCTCGCGTATTTGCACTTCCCGTCACTGACGCTGAGAACGCGATCAGAGAGCCATCACCATTTATCGAAGGTTGGAAATTTCCAACGACAGGCCTGTCCGTATCTTTAAGAGCTGAGCTGTGGGTTAATTGTTTGAGACCTGAATCACTCGCCAGGTAAATTTCGTAATTGTGGTCTGCGTTTTCGTTAGTTAGGTCTTCGCTCGACGAAAAGGCCACCAGTGAACCATCGCTGGATAGAGCAGGTACGGCCGAACGACCTTTTGCAAACTCAGTGAATGCGACATTGTCGCCGGACATGTTCGCTCTTAATGAGTGAAAAGACTTAGCACCACCCAACTCGGCGATATCACTGGTCGATTCGAATGCTAAGACATTTGCACGGCGGCTTAATATTGCATTTAAATTGAGCGACTGCTCAGAAGTGAATGTGATTCGCCGGACAAGAACTGTGGAGGTAGAGTCAAGCGGCGGCGCAATCGTGATAACGGCAATTACAAGCAGCGAGAATAGTAAAAGTCTTTGAAGCATGTGAGGTTGCTCCTGTTCTTAAGAGTGTCCAATTCTTAAGAGTGTCCAAAGACACTCGCACACAAATATCAATACTCTAAGGACGATTAATTACCTCTAACTAGGAACCGAGGGTTGAGGTCCTCGAAAACGGTCGTGAGTGAGACGGCGGCATTCTACTCTTGATTGATAAAAACTCAAGATAAATTTACGCCTGCTGTTTTTATGATCGAGCTTAAATCGAAGAGGCGAAGTTTTCTGTAGGTAAAAACGGATAGACGGGGATATTTTATGTTCTTGTAACTAAGCGCATCCGGAGCGGACGACATGAAAATCTTGATTAGTGGCTCGCACGGTTTGGTCGGACAGGCATTAAGTCGCTCACTCGCCATAGATGGCCATACGGTGCTGCGTCTGGTTCGCCGAAACGCTGCAAACGAGAGTGAAATTCAATGGCAATCCGATGCGGGCGTTATCGATTCATCCCCACTTGAGGGTTTGGACGCGGTCGTTCACCTAGCGGGCGAGAGTATTGCTTCGGGTCGTTGGACGGACGAAAAGAAACAACGCATCTTTGATAGTAGAGTCAAAGGCACGTTTGCCTTGAGCAAAATCCTGGCCCAACTTAACGAGCCCCCGAAGAGTTTTTTATGCGCTTCCGCTATAGGATATTACGGTGATCGCAAAGACGAGGTCCTGACGGAATCCAGCGCTCCCGGTAACGACTTCCTCTCAACTGTTTGTGTCCAATGGGAGAAGGCAACTAGTCCTGCCGTCGAAAAGGGAATTCGCACACTTTGTACTCGGTTTGGAATAATCCTCGATAAAAAAGGTGGCGCTTTAGCAAAGATGTTGACGCCTTTCAGAATGGGAATTGGTGGCAGAATTGGCGAAGGGAAGCAGTGGATGAGCTGGATCGCCTTAGATGATGTGGTTTCAGCATTGCGTTTTGTCTTGAATAAAACGGACTTGACTGGTCCAGTCAACTTTGTTGCACCAAACCCGGTGACGAACGAGGCGTTCACACGAGCGCTCGGGCGCACACTGGGCAAACCATCGCTTATACCCATTCCAGAGTTTGGAGTCAGACTCGCTTTTGGAGAAATGGCTGATGCGCTATTGCTTTCGAGCCAGCGAGTCGAACCGACAAAGCTAAATAACGCTCAATTTGAATTTAGACTTACAACGATTGATGAAGCATTGAGACGAATCCTGGTTTAGCTTTTTCGATCGGGGCCGGCGCTTGGAGACCATCAGAGAATTCATTCGAGCAGGGGTGCGGCCACGGAGCGCCGCCCCTACAACCGGAAGAGAGTCAGACGAAAGAGCTTGGAGGAGCACAAGATGAAGTTTCTTTTTTGTTTTCTCTTAGTCGTGTTTGCAGCATTCACTTGCAGAGCGCAGTCGAGCGAAGCCATTAAGTTCGACGAATATGGAAGTGGTCTTTCGGAAGACGAACAAGATCGGCTCGATGAATTTGCACGAGAGCTAAAGACACAACCGGACGCTCAAGTCTACATTTTGAGTTATGGCGGACAACACTCATGTACCAATGATGCTCGGAAGAATGCGGACCGGGTTAAATCTTATTTAGTCAAGCAACAGATTGATGCGTCGCGAGTAGTCGCTGTCGAGGCTGGTTACAAAGAGGTGCCGACTTTTGAGTTTTGGATCGTCCCATCGGGCGCGGCACCGCCTAACGTAAGTCCCTCCGTGGATCCGAGTGAGGTTGTGCCAGACAAGAGTTGCTTTAAGACGCCCGTAAGGAAGCGGACGAAAAAGAAGACTAATAAAGGTTAAGTGCTTGCGAAGAGCTACGGAGTCCATTGGCGGCTCGGGTTAGTAGCGCGACTGCCCCGACGTATTCCCTCGACGCCGCTACGAAGTTTGCGAGGCGACTTCGACTTGACCAAAGTCGTCGAGCGCACCAAAGACCTCTAAAGCATACTTCACGTTTCCAAATGGCGCCGAGACTTGAACGCCCTGGATGAGGTCTCGAACCTCGAGCAGTGATTCGCGGGCAATCCTCAGTCCCTCATCACGACCGGCTTCTTTACTAATCACAGACGCATTACGCATTCGTTCCATGATCGTCGGCGTTACTCGGACGCCAGGAACCTCGTTATGAAGAAACTCGGCATTACGATACGAAACTAATGGCCAGATTCCCGCGATGACAGGGATCCGAACATGCTCGATGCGTCTCAGAAAATCCCGCAATTGTTCAGTGTCGAAAACTGGTTGGGTAATGGCGTACTGAGCACCGGCTTCTACCTTCCATTCAAAACGCTTGATCTCTTCGTCGAGATTTAATGCGCCTGGATTTACACCAACGCCAATACAAAAAGCTGTGGGCTCGCCAATCGGATTATTGCCGAGGTCCAGTCCATGGTTCAGCTTATTCACCATGTTCGTCAGACCAATCGAATCGATGTCGAAAACTGCGGTCGCATCAGGATAAGGTCCCATCTTCGGTGGATCGCCGGTTATTACGAGTATGTTTCGCAGACCAAGACCGGCCGCTCCGAGAAGGTCTGACATCATTCCGAGCAAATTACGGTCACGACAGCAGTAATGCAACACGGCCTCGATACCAATCTGCTGTTCGACCAGAACTGCAGTAGCAAGTGCGCTCATTCGTGACTGCGCCCGAGCTCCATCCGGGATGTTGACTCCGTCTACGCCTGCATCCTTCAGTAATCTGATGGAATCCAGAGTCTTTTTAGAGTCGACGCCCTTTGGTGGAAGCACCTCAACTGAAGTGACAAACTGTCCCTGCGCAATTTTCCGGCCCCATTTAGACCTCTCCTCAGGGGGCACTACCTTGATATCTCCAGGTGTAATCTCTGCCACATGCGCGGGGGTAACGTTGCTGAGAGCAATTCGTTGCGCCCGTGGAGAGGCAGCTCGTACCGCGTCTGTGATGAGTTTGATGTGAGCAGGCGTCGTGCCACAACAGCCACCAATAAACTTAGCTCCGGCCTGTATAAATCTCTTGGTGAACTTCGACATGTACTCAGGCGAGCACATATAGAACTGGCGCCCCTGAACATCGCGGGGAAGTCCGGCATTTGGTTGAGCTGAGAGTTTCTTTTTAGTGACAGCTCGCATCTTGTCGAGCGCATTTAAAATAATTGCCGGACCAACACCACAGTTGAGTCCAATAACATCCGCGCCCCATTCGTCGAGCCGTTGGGTAAATACCTCAGGAGTGGTGCCAAACTGCGTATTGCCATCAATCATGATGGTCATCTGTGCAATGATCGGCAGATCGCAAAGTTCGCGTATTGCGCGGATGGCTTGTCTAATTTCGGAAACGTCAGAAAAGGTTTCGAGACAGAAGAGGTCGACGCCACCTTCAAGCAGTCCAATCGCCTGGGCCTTGAACATCTCTTTCGCTTCATCGAAAGAGGTTGGCCCATATGGCTCGATGCGAAGGCCCAGTGGTCCAATCGCTCCGGCAACATACGCTCTATCAGCAGCTGCTTCGCGCGCGACTCGAGCGGCGATGGCGTTGATTTCGTGGAGATTTGCTTCGAGTCCGTACTGCTGAAGTTTAAAGGCGGTGGCGCCAAAAGTGTTGGTCTCGATAATGTCGGCGCCCGCGCGGATATATTCGGAATGTACGTCTCGAACGAGTTCGGGATTGCTGAGATTCAATTCGTCATAGCAGCGATTGATGTAGACACCTTTCGCGTAGAGCATTGTTCCCATTGCTCCGTCAAAGACGTGAATCCCGTCTGTCTCGAGTAGGTCTTTAAAAGGTTCCATTGTAATCGTCGCGAGTGTTTTATAGGTCCTATAGGTCCTATTCGACCTATCTCCTTTTACCACTGACTACTGACAATATAAAAGTCCCGCGCCGAACAGCGCGGGACTTCAAATTCGGTTGAAGTTTTTCGGGTAATGGTCTCAGTTGCCCGAGCTGTTTAGCTGGTTATTTTACGTGGCCGCAAGTCGCCTTAACTCACCACGCTTGTCGCTTTCGCTTATACGCCTCGCCTGTCAGCGTGTCAAGAACGGGCTGGTCCGTTGTCAGCGCTAACTTTTCAAGGGTCATTATTTTACTTTGACCAGGCTGTGAGTATCGGCATGACCTTCCGTCGCAAATGGTTCTGAAATCTTTGGCTGGGTCGTTCAGAGTAGACATATAACAAGGCGCCGCCGGGCCGGCGGACTCCAAGGTCTCAAAAATGGGATTTCTGTTACGAAGTTGTGTTCGATTTTCAGCGTCAGGATGAATGGATCCATCAATGAGACCGACATACGGACCGATTAAGTACATTTGAAATCATATACTTACAAGAATATAATGCGAAAAAAAGGGCAACTGATTAAAGGACTCGACCCATCAGAGTCGAGGCGCGCGAAGTAAGGATGCGAGCCAGCCTTTGCCCGGTTTTCGGCGCGTTCGCCGTCACGGAATGACGAAGTCCAAGCGCGTATCAATAAGCCTTTAACTCTTGGAGAATTTACGAATGAAGTTGCCCCGGAATGTTACCCTTCTGCGCTCAATCAAGTTCACCCCTTTAGCTCTTATCGGTTTGTTCTTGTTTTCAAATTTCAGCGGCGTTCTGTTGAGCCATGCACTGGCGCCCGTGGCAAGCGCTAAAACTACGAGTCTGATACCAGCCGACATTCCCACCTCAGGAGATCCGAAACTCGACGCAATAATTTTCAAGGTTGGAGAAAGTGAAGGAGTCGACCCAAGATTCATTCACGCCGTGATCTGGCAGGAATCCAGATATGAATCCACGGCGCGCTCACATGCAGGAGCTCAAGGCCTGATGCAGCTGATGCCTGATACGGCGAAAAGGTTTGGTTGTAAAGACATGAACGATCCAACAGATAACATTACCGCCGGAACAAAATATCTGAGTTGGTTGCTCAAGAGATTTTCAGGTGATGTGTCTTTAGCACTGGCTGGCTACAACGCAGGCGAGGGTGCGGTTGATAAGTATAACGGAGTTCCGCCGTATGATGAGACGAGGCACTACGTCAAAGTAATTACAGAACGATACGGGAAAACCTATCATCCAGTACTATCGCCAATGGACGCTATCCAGGTATTCCACCTGCAAGCGACGGAATAGTTCACAATTATGAATTGAGATTTCATAATCGCGAATTTCAATTTGCAAGTTCAACAATTCCCCAGAATCATGCAGTGGGGAAGGGTGGCAGAGCGAAAAACATCGAGACTCACTTTGGTCGAATCCAGCGACGCCCCCGCTTCCCCTTACCTCCTCAAGTACCAACAAGAAACTGAGATCTGACAAAGGAATACTGACGGGGCGCCGCTGCTACTGACCTCACAATTTTGAGTGTGATGGCCGCTCTGCCACCCTTCCTGACTGCATAATTTCTGCAATCTGAGTGTGATGCTGCGTGGGCCAGCGACCTGCTCACTTAACAACGTCGAAATGAAAATTGAGGAATGGGAAATGATCGATGAGAAATGCTCGGTGCTTGACACTTGTCTGATTATTTTGGCTGAATGCACGCTGTCTTCCGTTCTACGTTCACCTAAAACAGAAATTTGAAGCCGGCATTCGGGCCTCCCCAAGTTCTGCAGTAATACTATCCTGACCTGCCGGTCCATCTCGAACAAAATCGAGGAACCCATAGATGAGCTCATCTCGCGACGCAGCAGTAAACCCCAACACACACGGTTTTTTAGGTCATCCAAAAGGACTCTCGACTCTGTTCTTCACCGAGATGTGGGAGCGCTTCTCCTACTACGGCATGAGAGCCCTGTTGACACTTTACATGACTAAGTCGCTCGCGGACGGGGGTCTCGGATTTGACGAAAAATTTGCTGGCATAATTTACGCAACTTACGTCTCGTCAGTTTGGTATTTGCCACTTATTGGAGGATGGTTGGCAGACAGATTTCTGGGGGCACGCCGCGCTGTGCTTTTAGGCGCCATAATTATCGCCTCTGGCCATTACTGCATGGCGATCGATTCGCTTGCGACGTTTTATGCTGGTCTAGTCTTGATCGCAATGGGCACCGGCTTGTTGAAGCCAAACATTAGTGCAATGGTGGGCCAACTCTATACGGCTGAAGATAAGCGGCGAGACGCAGGATTCTCGATTTTTTACATGGGAATCAATCTCGGTGCTTTCTTCGCTCCTCTGGTCACTGGTTTTCTCGCACAGAGCGCAACGATTCGCGGATTCATCACCACATTGGGAATGAATCCCAATAAAAGCTGGCACTGGGGCTTCGCGGCTGCTGGGGTAGGAATGACTCTGGGGATTATTCAATATTTGATCGGCGGCAATAGACTTAGCCATGTCGGTCAGAAACCTGAGGTCACACCGGTAAATGAGAGGTCATCAGCAAAATTTGATTCGCTGACCGCTATCCTGGCAGTAATCGGTGCACTAATCGGGATTGCTTTCGGATACAAGTTTGGAGAGGGTGGATGGATCTCAGTACCATTCTGGAGCGTGGTTGGATATTTTGCAGGATATCTCACCGGGACCACGCGGCTACTGGGAACCGACGAACGTAAACGCGTGTTAGTTATCTTCATCCTCGTTATGTTCTCGATTGTCTTTTGGATGACATTCGAGCAAGCGGGTTCCAGTTTGACTCTCTTTGCGGATCGCTTGACGCGTAACTCGATCTTCGGACTGCAATTCCCGTCCAGCTGGTTCCAGTCGGTTCAACCAATCTTTATCATCGCTTTC
The DNA here is from genome assembly GCA_035457105.1 of Pyrinomonadaceae bacterium. Taxonomy (GTDB): domain Bacteria; phylum Acidobacteriota; class Blastocatellia; order Pyrinomonadales; family Pyrinomonadaceae; genus PSRF01. Next base: position 5,556 of record DATIBX010000693.1, on the reverse strand, counting down.
GCTCCAGTGTTCGCCTTCATCTGGCAAGCTCTCGGCGACCGCCAGCCCTCGAGTCCTGCAAAATTTGCGCTTGGCCTTTTTCTGGCAGGTGGGGCATTTGTGGTGGTGGCCGTCGCGTCAACCCTAACCGGTCAGGGACGGGTTTCGCCGTTGTGGCTAGTAGCGGTCTACTTCTTACAGACGCTTGGTGAACTATGCCTGAGTCCTGTCGGCCTGAGCACTATTTCCAAGCTGTCGCCCGCACGGATGGTAGGAATGATGCTGGGTGTGTGGTTTCTGTCGATCGCCATCGGCAGTTACATTGCGGGACTGACGACCAGATTGTTTGAGGGTAGTAGTCCCGACATTCTTGCCAAAGCATTTGGCACTTTTGCGGCCATCTCTCTTGCGGCCGCTTTACTCCTGGCAATTCTGACTCCCTTGATCAAGAAGATGATCCCAAAGGAATCATAGGTTCAACCAATTTTATAAATGCCCGTGGCTGACACTCATCACGCTAAAAACAGCCCGGTGTCACTTTCATTACTTTCGCTCTATAGGAGAATATTCTGAGAATGCGGTTCTCATTTCTTTCGGCGCTACTAATACTTCTTTCTACCGTCTCCTTAAATGCACAGCAAAGACTTTTGACCGTCGATGACATCTTCGATCCGGTCAAGAAGATCAACTTTGGCGGCAGTAACCCAACCATCCGTTGGCTGAAGGATGGAAAACACTATTTGGTTACCAACGAAGGAAACCATCGTGATGTACCTCGCATTCAAATAGTTGACGCAGCGACAGGCGAGGCAGTTGCTTTCTTTGACGCAGCCAAAATGCAAGCAGCATTTGCAGCTCTTCCAGGAATTCGAGCGGAGGATGCTAAGCAACTCGCAAACCGGGGCAGTTACAATCTCAATCCCAGCGAGAATGCAGTCCTGATCAATTGGGCCAACGATCTGTTCTACTATGAACTGGGTAGCGATAGAGCTATTCGCTTGACCAGTACTCCGGATGAAGAAGTCGGAGAAGGCTTTAGTCCTGACGGCCGAATGGTGAGTTTTGTTCGCGGAAACAATTTGTATGTCGAAGATCTGAGCATGCAACGACGTGAGCGAGCTCTGACCAGCGATGGTGGACCAAAACTTCTCAATGGAAGATTGGATTGGGTTTACCAGGAAGAGGTTTATGGTCGGGGCAACTTTGGCGCTTACTGGTGGAGTCCTGATTCAAGTGCAATTGCCTTCTTGAAGATTGACGAGCGTCCCGTTCCGGAATTTACGGTCGTTGACCATATTCCTCTCGATCAGAAGGTTGAAGTTACGTCGTATCCCAAGGCCGGCGATCCAAACCCAATCGTTAAAATCGGAATCGTGGCCGCAGCGGGTGGCGAAACTCATTGGGTAAACACCTACAAGTATCAGCCCGAGGATCTGCTGATTACACGAGTAACCTGGACGCCTGATAATAAGAATGTCGTCTATCAAGCTCAGAATCGAGAACAAACATTTCTAGATCTCAATTTTGCTGATGCGAAGACTGGTGACAGCCGTACGGCCATCCACGAAACAACCAAGGCGTGGGTAGCAACAATCGAAAATCCCACGTGGTTGAGAGACGGTACTTTCCTCTGGTTGAGTGAGCGGACTGGCTTCCAACACATCTACCACTACGATCAAACTGGCAAATTGCTCCGCCAGGTTACGACGGGGAACTGGGAGGCGGACCCGTTAGAGGGAGTCGATGAAGATAAAGGCGTCATTTATTTCTCGGCCACCGAGCACAGTCACATTGCGCCTCAACTCTATAGTGTCAAGCTTGATGGAACCGGAATGAAGCGGCTGAGCTCCAACGAGGGTTCTCATCGAATTAATTTTAGCCCGGAGTTTAACTACTTCATCGACACCAGGAGTGATGTAAACACACCGGCACAGATGAACCTCTTTGACAGCGATGGAAAGCTGGTCAGGGTCGTAAACGAAAATAAGGTTTCCGCTCTCAAGGATTTTAAGCTCGGCACAACGGATTTGCTTCAAGTCAAGACGCGGGATGGTTTTGTGATGGAGGCGATGATGATCAAGCCTCCCGATTTCGATCCGCGGAAGAAATATCCGGTGATGTCGTTTACTTACAGTGGACCACATGCGCCGCAAGTGCGAAATGCGTGGGGCGCGACAACTTATATGTGGCATCAGTTGTTGGCGCAGAAGGGTTACATCATTTGGGTTTGTGATAATCGAACTGCCAGCGGGAAGGGAATCGAAGCTACATGGCCCGCGTATAAGAATCTCGGAGAATTGGAATTGCGGGATCTGGAGGATGGGCTGTCATGGCTTAAGAGCCAGCCGTATGTCGATGGCACGCGCATTGGAATGTGGGGATGGAGTTACGGTGGGTTCATGACCAGTTACGCTTTGACTCACAGCCAGACGTTCAAGCTGGGAATTGCCGGAGGAACTGTTTCCGACTGGAGAAATTACGACAGCATCTATACAGAACGTTACATGGGGACTCCGCAAAACAATCCGGAAGGGTATAAGAAGAGTGCTCCGTTGAATGCGGCTAAGGACCTTCACGGAAAGCTATTACTTATTCATGGAGCAATCGACGACAACGTGCATATGGCGAACTCGATACAATTCGCCTATGAGTTACAGAAAGCAGGGAAACAGTTTGAGTTGATGTTGTATCCCAAGTCGCGACATGGTGTGACTGATCCGCTTTTGGTGAAGCACATGCGTCAGATGATGACCGATTTTATAGTGAAGAATTTATAGGTCCTATAGGTCCTATCTCTTCTGACATTTCGGGCAAAAATAAGTTGATCTTCCACCCTGGACGATACGTCTTATTTTTGTCCCACAATTAATACACGGTTCACCTTCGCGCTCGTAAACTCTCCAGAATCGTTCACTGGTGCCAAAGTAACTTCCATTTCCGTCAGCCAGATCGATCTTCAGAGTTGAACCAGCTTCGATTGCTTCGGACAAGATCTGGCGAATCGCCTGGTACAACTTTCTGCCCCGTTCCTTCGATAACTCGTGAGCACTTTTATTGGGATTAATCCCTGCGAGGAAAAGAGCCTCAACCGCATATATGTTCCCTAGCCCAAGAACTCGTGTCTGATCTAGCAGCAATTGCTTCAGACTGCGATGCGACCTTTTCAGCGTTTTTGAGAAGTACTCTTCAGTAAATTCCTCAGACAAGGGCTCGGGAGCAAGTGCGGCCAATTCCTTTGGTAATGCCAGGCGATCTTTTACCAAACGCATCCTTCCGAACTGGCGCATGTCACAAAAGACAAGCCGACTATCATTATCCAGATAGAAAACAACGTGCGCGTATGGCGGAAGCTTATCGTCGGTGTTTAAAGAGAGGAATTTTCCGGTCATGCGCAAGTGCGTGGTGAGCAATCCACCCGAATCTAATTCGAACAGGATATATTTGCCACGCCGGCCAACACCCGTGATAAGAGCGTTGCGTAACTGGCGATCGAACGCGGGCCTTGAAATCTCAGGCGCGATTCGTTTGAGCTTGAGTTCAGCTGCGAGAATTGTTCGGCCCACAACAACTCTTTGCAGGGCTCTAACAACGTGTTCTACCTCAGGAAGTTCCGGCATGAATTCGAATAGGGGTTTTGGACCGATAAGAAAACAGGACCTTTAGGACATATAGGACCTATTACCTATTGTTGTGCAGCGCTTTCTCCGGCACTCAAAAGCTCATTCATTTTAGCCGTAGAAGTTGCTTCCGAATAAACCCGCAGTACGGGCTCTGTACCCGATTGCCGGAATAGCAACCACGACTCGTCATCAAACATCAGTTTTGTTCCATCCATCGTGTTAACATTCGAAACTCTATAGCCGGCCATAGCAGCCGGCGGTTGCTCGGCCAATCGCGAGACTAAATCCTGTCCCTTCGACACATCCATGTGTAGATCTCTTCTCCCAAAACGAAACTCACCGAATTCTCGATGAAGATCGGCAAGCATCTCGGATGGTGGTTTACCAGAAGCGACAATCGCTTCGAGAAACAACAGCGAATTCAGAATACCGTCGCGCTCTGGAAGATGCCCCTTCACACCAATCCCACCCGACTCCTCGGCACCAAGCAAAATGTCCTCCTTCAACATCAGGTCGGCAATGTACTTGAAACCGATTGGAGTTTCGTAGAGCTTGAGTCCCATAGCGTCAGCGATGCGTCGCGTTAAAACGGATTGAGAAACTGTCATTGCCACGCTGCCAGTCATCTTTCGTTCTCTCGCCAGATGCAATAACAGCAAGGGGACGACATCATGCATCGTCATTGTTTCGCCCAGCTCGTCGACTGCTCCGACCCGATCAGCATCTCCATCCGTAGCCAGTCCTACCAGAGCACCGGAGTCGAGCACCCGAGCCTTTAGTGGTCCAAGATTCTGATCGATTGGTTCCGGATTTACTCCACCAAAAAGTGGGTCTCGAAAGTCACGAATAGTCTCAACTTCAAGCTGGCCACCTTTCAGAAAAGTCTCCACCCAGAGACCGCCCGAACCATGCATCGGATCGACAATGACATGGCCAGACGCCTGGCGAATTCGATCAAGGTCGATGTACGAATTGATCTGTTCCCGGTAACTTGTCACGGTCGGTTCCAGGAGCTCATTTCCAGTGACAGAAATAGGCTTTCGCTTTGGGGACGTGTGGTCAACCAACTTCTCAACCGCCAAAGTTGTTTCGGGAGCGGCGCTGCCTCCCCACGGAGCTTTGATTTTGAACCCGTTAAAATTTGCGGGATTATGAGAAGCCGTGATCATAATTCCACCCGACGCGCCTAGCGCTTTCACGGCCCACGAGATCAAAGGAGTGGGTTGAGCCTCATCAAAGAGTGCAAATTTGAAACCGTTACCCGCCATTACTTCTGCGGATCTGAGCGCAAACTTTTCAGAGAGAAAACGTCTATCGAACCCAATTACCACAAAGGGCTGAGCCGTATTCCCCCGGTGTGACACCGAATCAGCGACCGATCCCGGCGCACCGGCTGCAATATGTTTTTCGTCTGCTTGAGCTGAGAGATAGTCCGCAAAAGCCTGGGCCACTCGTTCGACGTTGACGAATGTGAACTCACGAGCAATTATCGCTCGCCATCCGTCTGTGCCAAATTTGATTTGCACGGGCGAGCTCATGCAGCGCGCCCCCCGGTGATCGTGTAATCAGTTAAAGAAGTCTTGTCGCCAAGTACCGTGCCTGGTCCAACAATCGCTGAACGCCCTATGTGACAGCCGCGTCCTGCAATTGCACCAAGAACTTGCGCAGCAGTACCAACTCGTGTGTGCGGCCACAGCACCGAGTTCTCGACGCGAGCTCGTTCTTCCACAAAACAACCAGGACCTAAAACCGAATTGATGATTTGGGCACCCGGTTTGATCTGACAATCATCCCCAATTAAGGAGAGATCGTCGATTTCCGCAACAGTCGCAGCATCAAACTGCCCGCGACGCTCTTTAATATGGATTCGGCCTACTCTGCTACTCAGTAGGTCAGCGTGGACTTGCAGATACCGGTCAGGCGTACCGATGTCGATCCAATAGGTTCGAGGCGGAAT
>DATIBX010000692.1:0-22593 GCA_035457105.1 Pyrinomonadaceae bacterium | reverse complement strand
AAAGAATCGAGAGCAAGTCAAAAAAATTAAGGAAATGACGATGTCATACGTTAAGAATTTCAAAGTTGTGATGTTGTGTCTGACGCTGTTGGTTATTAGCGGCATCGCTATTTCTTGCGGCGGCTCCAAGGCTAACGAGCGAAAAGATGAAGCTGCGACTGCCACAACTCCCAAACTAATAGACGTCACGACTGCGAGCGCGATACGACGTGAGTTGCCAGAATTTTTCGAAGCGTCCGGCAGTCTGGCAGGCGACCAGCAAACAGATGTTGCACCGCAAGCATCCGGAAAAGTTGTCGCCGTCAACGTTGATATTGGGAGCTATGTTCGGCGCGGCCAAGTGATGGTCCGTCTCGACGACGCTGAACTGAAATTGAAAGTTGATCAGGCAGCCGCACAAGTCGAACAGGCAAAAGCTTCAGTACGTCAGGCCGAGGAAAAAATCGGATTGAGATCAAACCAGTCTTTCGATCCAAACCGGGTCGCGGAAGTTTCTGCTGCTCGCGTGGGGTTTGAGCTGGCTGACAAGAATTTAAAACGTGCAGAAAAACTCATTGAGTCGGGCGACGTGTCCCGCTCTTTTTATGACCAGCAGCGAGCTCAACGCGATCAATTAAAAGAGCAATATGATGCCGCCCTGGCCCAGGCACGGCAAAACTATGCGGCTGTTGTTGTGGCTCGAACAAATGTTGCTAACGCGGAAGCCGCGCTCGCCCTGGCGCGTAAGAACCTTTCGTATGCGGACATCGTGGCACCAATAGACGGCTCCGTCGTCGAAAGAGTTGCGGACCTTGGCGAGTATGTTTCGCCTCAGCAGAAGGTAGTCACACTGGTACGCACCAACCCATTGCGCATTCGCATCGACATTCCGGAGCAGGCAATTTCGAGCGTTCAGGTGGGCCAATCGGTCTCGATCACAACCAGCGCGTGGCCCGATAAAAATTTCGCCGGCACGGTGGCGAGGATTGCCCCTAATGTCTCAGCGCAGTCTCGCACTTTATCTGTTGAAGCGCAGATCGACAACAGCGGTGGCGCGCTAAAACCCGGCCAGTTTGCCACTGTAAAAATCTTGCAGCCCCGGCCAGTGGCAGCGGTGCTTGTGCCGCAACGGGCAGTGCTAACTGAAACAGGTGTGAGCCGGTTATTTGTCATAAAGGATGGTCATGCCGAGCAGCGCCTGGTCCAAATCGGACAGGTGGAAGGTGATCTGGTTGTAGTCAGAAACGGCGTCGCTGCTGATGAACTGGTTGCCACCAGCAATCTGGAACAACTCAGCGATGGAGTCCCCGTAAAGCAGTAAACACGAACTCTTTACTAATTAAGCGATATGCAAAAACTAGCTGAAATATGTGTGCGCCGCCCAGTGTTTGCGACGATGTTGATCCTAAGTCTGACCGTCGTAGGCCTTTTCTCGTATAAGTCCCTGGGGGTCGATCTGTTTCCGAAGATCGATTTACCTACGATCACGGTTACGGTAGTGAATCCGGGCGCCTCACCGCAGGAAATCGAGACTGAAATCACGGATAAGGTCGAGGGTGCGGTAAACACAATATCCGGTATCGACGAATTGCGCTCCACGTCCGTGGAAGGTGTTTCGCAAGTCTTCATCACATTCCTGCTCGAGAAGAATCCCGATATAGCGGCACAGGAAGTTCGCAACAAAATTGACTTGATAGTTAACGACCTTCCGGTTACGGCTGAACAACCCATTGTGCAGAAGCTGGATACTGACGCTGCTCCCGTGGTCAGAATTGCAGTTTCAGCACCGCGCTCGCTCCGCGAAGTAACAGACATTGCCGACAAGAAGATCAAGGAACAGATCGAATCGATTAATGGGGTCGGCGATGTCCAAATTGTTGGTGGACGCACGCGTGAGATCGAGATCTGGGTGGATCCCGACAAGATGCGGGCTTTCAATGTAACTGTTGCTCAGGTTGCGGAAGCAGTGAAGTCCCAAAACATGGAGCTGCCGGGCGGTCGAGTCGACGAGGCGACCCGTGAACTAACTGTTCGCACGATGGGCCGCATCGTCCAGCCCTCGAGCTTCAACGATCTCATCGTCGGAAGTCGAGGCACTTACTCCGTCAAGCTCAGTGACGTTGGCTATGCCGAAGATGGCGCTGAAGAGCCACGCACCGAGGCACGTTTGAACGGCCAGCCGGCCGTGACTCTGATCGTTGCGAAGCAGTCAGGTCAAAACACAGTTGCGGTCGCCGATGCAGTGAAAGAGCGGCTCAACGAAATCCAGAAGACGCTACCGCCGGGTTTCAAAACAGAAGTCGTGGGCGACCAATCGATCTTTATTAAGGCTTCAATTGAAGCAATTCAGACACATCTGATCGAAGGCAGCATTCTCGCCGCGATAGTGGTCTTCATCTTCTTATGGAGTTTCAGATCAACTGTAATTGCGGGTCTAGCCATTCCGACATCACTCGTCGCTACTTTCGGGTTAATGGCCGCGATGGGCTTTACGCTTAATCAAATCACGATGCTCGCGCTGACCTTGATGGTGGGTATCGTGATCGACGACGCGATCGTGGTACTCGAGAACATATTTCGCTTTATCGAGGAAAAAGGTACGCCACCATTTCAAGCGGCAATCGACGGCACGAAAGAAATTGGTCTTGCTGTCATGGCTACAACCTTGTCGCTTTTAGCGGTCTTCCTGCCGGTTGGTTTTATGGGTGGGATAGTAGGCCGCTTTATGTCTTCGTTTGGTTTGACTTCGGCGTTTGCCATTGCGGTATCGCTGTTGGTCTCGTTCACGCTGACTCCGATGTTGGCGGCCAGACTGATCAAGCGCAGTGATGACGAGAATGAACGATCGTTGGAGAAACATACTGAGCCCGCCGATCGTGGCTCGAAAGAGTCGAGATTCTACCGGCCGGTAGACCGAAACTATACAAAGCTGTTGACGTGGTCCATGGCTCACCGTTGGGTCGTCGTCGTCGCATGTGTACTGGTCATTGTTAGTATCGTCCCACTCTTCATGTTCGTCGGTAAGAACTTCTTGCCAGTTGACGATCAGGCGCAGTTCGAAATCAACGTCCGGGCCCAGGAGGGTTCGACCCTTGGGGCGACGAGCGTCCTCGCCGAACGAATCGCAGTTGACCTGCGAAAATTGCCGGGTGTAACGGACACGTTAACCACGATCGGTGGCGGCCAGCAGGAGCAGGTGAACGTCGCGACCATTTACGTGAAACTTACGCCGATCAAACAGCGAAATATCTCCCAGGAAAAACTCATGTCGCGAGCGCGTGACGAAGTCCTGGCGAAATATGTAAAGCAATATCCCGGACAGTTACGCACCAGCGTCCAGCAGGTTGCTGCCATTTCAGGCGGCGGCTTTCGCAACGCAGATATTCAATATGTGATCGGTGGACCAGATCTAAATAAGCTCACCGAGTATTCGAATGCCTTGCTTGAGAAGATGAAGACAATTCCTGACGTGGTTGATGCTGACTCGACGCTCATAACCGGAAAACCAGAATTGAGAGTTGTGATCGACCGCGCTCGGGCTGGCGATCTCGGTGTTCGGGTCGGAGATATAGCGCAAGCTTTGAATACCCTGGTGGCAGGACAGAAAGTATCAACATTCAATGCGGGCACGGACCAGTACGATGTGCGCGTGCGTGCGACTGGAGAGTTTCGGACCAGCGTTGAAGGTCTGAAGCGAATGATTGTTTCGTCCACCAAGATCGGTTGGGTCAGTCTGGACAACCTGGTTCGCGTTGAAGAAGGAACGGGGCCATCTGCGATTGATCGCTTGAATCGACAGCGGCAAGTGATGCTCCTTGCCAACGTAAAGCCTGGTGGTTCACAAGCCGCTATCATTCAGAAACTCAATGAGTTTGCCAAACAGATCAAAATTGATCCTTCATACAAGACTGGGCTTGCGGGTCGATCGAAAGAACTGGGACGCGCAGGTTACTACTTCGTCCTGGCATTCCTGCTTTCGTTCGTCTTCATGTACATGGTGTTGGCAGCTCAATTTGAGTCGTTTGTTCACCCGATCACTATTCTCCTCACGCTGCCGTTGGCAGTTCCGTTTGGCATAGTCTCACTGCTTTTGACAGGCCAGACAGTAAATATCTTCTCGGGTTTAGGTCTGCTGTTGTTGTTTGGCGTAGTGAAGAAGAACGCCATCCTTCAAATTGATCACACAAATCAATTACGTGAGCGTGGCATGGAAAGATCGGAGGCAATCATCAGGGCCAACCGCGATCGATTGCGTCCGATCCTGATGACGACAATCGCACTTGTCGCGGGCATGCTTCCGTTAACTATTTCAACGGGACCGGGGTCAGGCACAAATCGGTCGATTGGTGTACTGGTCGTAGGTGGTCAATCGCTTTGCCTGCTACTCACGTTGCTCGCGGTCCCGGTCTTCTATTCATTATTCGATGATTTGGCCCGGAGTAAGGTCTGGGGACGAATCGGTGCCGCTACGAACGGTGTTTTCGGACGAGCGCGTCGTCGAATTGCGAGTGCGTCCGCCTCTTTGTTTGGACTTATTTCAAAGCAGTAGGTAAATAGCATGGAACGAAATCTTTGGAGTGCGTCGGCCCGGCGGCGCTTTGTCAAACAACCACTCTCCTATGGTTCTGCCACGTTAAGAGAACGGTTAATAGGTCGCAGTCTACAGATCGTTTTGTTGACTCTTATCTTGGCGACTGCAATTTCTGCGCAGGAAACAAAGCCAACAAAAGTGCAGGAATTGGAAGTACCTCCAGTCGCAACCGATTTCAAAGCGACTGCTAAACCGCTGCCAGAACTAACTCGAGTTGGTGTCGATATCACGCGACAGCATCCCTTAAGTTTGCGTGACGCGTTATCGCTGGCGCTACAGAACAATAAAGATATTGAAGTAGCTCGTGAGAATGTTCGTGTGGCGGAGTTTGATCTTCTAGGAGCTCGCGGGGCGTACGATCCGCGATTTAACACCCAGGCATTTTATGAACGGATCAAGGATCCCATTTCCAGTTTCCTGAGTGGTGGCCAGAATGGATCGACCACTCAGAGCGACTACACTGGAACAGCGCGTCTCGAAGGTCTCTCGCCAAAGGCGGGTGGTAGTTACCGGTTTGATTTCTCATCAGTTCGCTTAACCACTAACAACCAATTCGTCGCGTTAAATCCGCAGTATCCGACCAAGTTAACCTTCAGTTATACGCAACCGTTGCTGCGTGGTCTGCGAATCGATAACAGTCGCCGTCAGATTGAGATTGCGAAGAAGAACCTGTCATTGACCGACGCGCAGTTTCGCCAACGAGCAATCGAGACTATTACAGGTGTGCAACGAGCCTATTGGGATCTGGTTTTTCAACTTCGCAGTTTGCAGGTGCAACGTGACGCAGTCACAGCAGCACGAACCCAGCTCGACCATAACAAGAGATTGGTTGAGGAAGGACAACTAGCGCCCATCGATGTCGTCGCCGCCGAAGCTCAAATCTCGACATACGAGCAAGGGGTGTTTAGTGCGTTAGAAGAACTATCGCGCGCTGAGAACACGCTGAAGAATCTGATAGCGGAAAATCATCAGTCTGCAATTTGGAGCGAGTCAATTGTGCCGTCGGATTCGGTAGAGTTATCGGTTCCGCAGATCACGCTTCCAGAGGCGTTGAAGACTGCACTGGACAATCGACCCGAAATGCAGGTAGCGACGGTCGCTCGTGAGATTAACGAGATCGATCAGCGTTACTTTAAGGACCAGAGCAAGCCCGCAGTTGATCTGGTGGGCACCTACGGAATCACTGGACTGGCGGGTTCGGTGAGCACTGCCGGAGTGAATCCATTTACCGCATCAAGCTTGCAAGTGCGTCAACGTGTCGATGAACTATCTGTACTCGCCGGTTTGGAACCTTTGCCGATCGTGCCGCCACAAACGTTTGCGCCTGAACTGTTGGGTGGGTACTCGCAGTCGCTACAAAATCTTGCGGCCAATCGGTACAACAATTTCAAGGTTGGTGTGCAGGTCAGTTTACCTTTGCGAAATCGGACGGCGGAGGCTCAGTTGGGAAGATCCCTCGTTGAGGGTGAGCGCATCGCCACCCAGCGGGAACAGTTACAGCAATCGATACAAGTGGAAGTGCGCAATGCCTTACAGTCGGTTAGAAGTTCAGAGGCGCGTTTACGAGCAGCCGTTGCGACTCGCGAAGCAAATGAGCAGCAATATGCAAGTGAACAAAGAAAGCTTGATGCGGGCCAATCGACAGTTTTCCTGGTGCTGGAGAGACAAACGCAACTCACCACAGCACGAGGAATGGAATTGAAGGCGCAAACAGATCTGAACAAGTCGATTGCTGACTTGCAAAAGGCGACTGGCAACGCTTTGTCGGTCAATAGTATTGTTGTCAAATAGGTCTTTGGACTTGGGACTTTGGGCTTTGACCTTTGGTTCCGAGATTCAATTTTTGCGACCAAAGCTCAAAGCCCAAAGCTCAAAGCGAAAAGGAACTCACCTATGCCGGACAACTATCTCCTCGATACATGGCAGATTCACGATCGAATTAACCTGTATTTACTCGACGCCGTTGAGGCTGGTGATCTGAATCCTCAGTTTGCGTCAAAGGGTCGAACTGTCGGAGAACAATTTGCCCATATTCATAATGTTCGTCTGATGTGGTTGAAGTCAGCAGCACCCGAGTTGCTGGCAGGTCTTCAGAAGACAGAAAAGCTTGAAGCCCGCGACAAGAAGGCTTTGCGAAAGGCTCTTGCAGATTCGGGAAAAGCAATTGGCGCACTAATCAGTCAGAGCGCAGAGAGTGGCAAAGTTAAGGGATTTAAGCCGCACGTTGGAGCGTTCGTAGGATACTTAATCTCTCACGAGTCTCATCATCGAGGTCAGATCGCGCTGAGTCTAAAACAATCCGGCAAGCCGCTTGATAAGAAGATCTCTTATGGCATTTGGGAATGGGGCGTCAGATAACTAAAAGATTCTCTCGAGCACCAGGAACGCAAGAAAAATCGAAACAACAACAGCCAGCCCGGTCACGATGTACCATGGCACCATTTTATTGCGGCACGCGGGACAACGTGTTCTGGACCACTGAACAGTCCTTTCGCAGTTCGGACACTTTACAACCACGCATACTCCGTCAAAGAAAATATTTTACTGCTTTGTCGAACGTCTGGGGCTGAGTAATACCCAAGATAACAGATTCTAATCTTACCTGTCAGCGGACGAGGGCCAATAGACTTTGGGCTACTGACGCAGTCTCTTCGATAACAGACGTTTTCCGAGAGTTGAATCGCTGAAGCGGTCTAATTCTTGCTTGAGGTCGACCGACTTACGTTGAGCCAGAGCGGCCAATGATCTGAAATTCCGATCTTTTTGTCGATTCCAAATTCAGAAACCTCAATCCCTCTCAACCAAATCCAGTCAAGTCGGAACTCTATTGGCACAAATAGCAGCCGCCTGCTGAAGGTCGAGTCTGTTCCGAAAGGGGTCTTCATTCCCGCATCGGTAAAAAGCTTAATGATCTTACGATCCGCGCCCGGTTCCCAGGTGTTGAAATCACCCTCGATGAGGGCCGGCATATCTGCAGGGTAGCGAGAAAGATCCTTAAGTAACGAGCCCATCTGTTCCAGCTTTTTGTCGAACGCAAGTCTTGTTTCGCCATGCACTGAGTAAACGCGCCACTCCCGACCTCCAACATTCAGCGTCGCTCCGAGAGCGACACGACGTCGTTTGTTGGGCCCTTCGTTAGGAAGAACAATCCGTCGTACATCTGACAGCGGATAGATGCTCAAGATTGCGACACCAGTTTCTTCCTCCGAGCCGTTTTTTACTGAGGGTGGAGCGGCCCAGGCGTAATACATTCCGAGTTCATCAGCGATTTCTCTCACTGTATTCGTATTTCCGCTCCGCTTTTTCTTGCGGTCCACCTCTTGTAGACCAAGAATCGCAGCGTTGCCGACCTCGGGGTCATCCCGAAACAATTGAATTAACTTCTTTAGATCGTCCCCGCTGCGCCAACGAATGTTGTACGAGATGATCTTTATTTCTTCCGAGCGGGTCTTGGAGGGTCGCGGATGTTTTGGTTTACCAAACTCCAGGAGATCTTGTTGCTCGCTCTCGGCGACCGCGGAAGGTGAGCCGCTCTTAGAACTCTGTTGCAGCGCAGCAAAGTGGAGAAGGATAAAGAGAGGCAAAGTTAGGAACAGCAGAGCTGCCATTCTTTTATTGCTCCTGGAGAAGATCTGCAGTGTTCTGCGGAGAGACTTCGTCTATTTTTTGATAAACAAGTGTCACTCATATTTAGAAGTGTTTCAATTTTAATGTCGACATTTTAGAGTGCGGCGACCCGTCGCCGCTTTGTTACATGGTCCTCCGAGGATAAGCCTAACGATGTGTGTGCCGTGACTATTGTTCGATAAGGGAAGAAGTCGGAATAACAAAGCGGTGCCGGGCGCGCACTCCAAAAACTTGACCGAGTGGGGAGTTTAGGCTAAATCTCCAAGCATGAATGATGAACCGGTTAGTCTGGATGTGCTCGGATTCTTTTCCCATCCCGATGATGCGGAGTTGTCCGTCGGGGGCACGCTGTTGAAGTTAAAATCGATGGGTTACAAAACTGGAGTGTGCGATATGACCCGCGGGGAGATGGGGACTCGAGGCACGCCCGAGATTAGAGCCGATGAGGCGGCAGACGCAGCCAGGATTATGAAACTTGATGTGCGGGCGAATTTAGAACAGCCTGATGGACATGTTTGGCCCACAGAACAGGCTCGGATAGCTGTCGTCCGCAGCATCAGAACCTATAAGCCCAAGGTCATCATCACCACTCACGAAGACGATCCTCATCCGGACCACGCGAACACTTCGATCATTGTGAGACAAGCCGCGCGGCTCGCCACCATGCGCCGCTACGACGAGGACGCGGGTCTAGTCGCCGTCCCCATGCCGGCCATCATGCATTCGCTCTTTTCTCGCCGTATCGTTCCCTCTTTTGTCGTTGATGTTTCAGAGTTCGTGGATGAGAAGATGCGGGCGATCAAGGCATATGGCTCGCAGTTTTTTAATGCCCGGTCGTCAGAACCGACCACCAGAATTAGTAAGAAAGGATTTCTCGAGGAGATCGAAGTGCGGATGGGATATTTCGGCTCGCTCATAGGTGTTGCAGCGGGCGAGCCTTTTTTCGTTCGAGAGGCGTTGAATGTAGAGGATCCACTTGCGCTGCTCACGCGCTCGATGAATATCTATTCTTAGATCGATTTTAGATTAGCCGGATCAATTTCCATATCATTTTCCATATATCATTTTCCATTTTTCATTTTCCATTTGCCCCGCTGGTCTCTAATTAAGCTCGCTAAGAAGCGAAGCATCTCGGATGATTCGCGCAGTTCCCGGCACAAATGAAAAATGGAAAATGATATATGGAAAATGGAACTAGAAATTACGCTCCTAAGGTATAGAAGGCGGGATGAAAACTAGCGGTACTACACGTTCAGGCTGGCGATCAGTTCCGGAAAAAACTTCACAGTCAATAATGGCAATCGAGATCAAACGATCGTCGCCAAATGGAAAATGAAAATTGGAAAATGATCAATGAAAAATAATGGGATCCGTTCTTAAACTGCGATCACTTCAAGCTCAGGATCCACTTCCTGTTTCAGCATGCCCTCAATCGCCATCAAGGTACCTGTTAGCGAACTCGGACAACTTCCGCAGGCTCCCTGATAACGAATACTGAGAGTGTGTTCTTGCAGACCTAAAACTTCGAGATAACCTCCATCACCCATCAAAGCGGGTCGGACCTTTTCATCCAGAATTTCGTTGATCTTTATCAAGCGGGGATCGTCACTCATGATCGCTGCCAATGGACCACCCACCGCCGCGGCAGCAGCCTGTGCTGATGGGGCAACGGTAGCCGCTTCGCGAATTGGCACCGCTAACGCTGGTAGCATTTCATCCCAATCGCCCTCTTCATCTTTTTCAACCGTGATCATCCGGTCCATGTAGAACACTGAAACAACGTGGCCCACGTCAAACAATGATTTGGCGAGCTGATCATGCTCCCCTTGTGACGCCGAGCTGTAGGACCGAGCTACACCGTTGGTCACCGGCTCACGCAAAATAAACTTAACGGCGTTAGGATTTGGAGTCTCTTCAATATCGCTGATCTTTGGCATTAACTTAACTGCTTTCTTCTGAATCAATCCAAGAAATTACGATTCATTATAGCTGCTTTGGAGTAACTTTCGCAGTCCGCGACCCGCCTCTTTCGGGCCCGCTTATCGAGACGCTAAATTATTCTTATAATTAGTCAAAAATAGTCTTGCAAGAAGTCTTGCTAAAAAAGATGGATCAGGCTTATACTCCCGCCCTCACTTGCCCCCCTTCACAAGGTGAGTCAAGTTGAGATAGAGGCAGGCGATAGCGAGGGTCGCCTGCCTCAACTATTTTTCGCATCAGGATTTGGGCTTTCACCTTCCTCCTAGTATTCTTCGTTTGTTCATCACCACAGTGCGTGAACATGCGCGAATCTCTGAAAGTGGGCCGAAATCCTTGAATATAGGAATTACTGTTTACCCGACGTACGGTGGTAGCGGAATTGTGGGCTCAGAGTTAGGAAAAGAGCTCGCCGCACGCGGACACACTGTTCACTTCATCGCTTCATCCCTTCCAACCAGACTAACTGAATTAAACGAGCGGGTCCGTTTTCACGAAGTGGAAATGATGGCGTACCCATTGTTCGAGCATCAGCCCTACACGCTTGCTTTGGCCACCAAGATGGCGACGGTGGCAGAGGAAGAAAATCTGGATTTGCTTCACGTTCATTACGCAATACCGCATTCCATCAGCGCCATTCTCGCGCGCGAGTCACTAAAACCTCGTCGGCGACTGCCGGTCGTTACCACCTTGCACGGCACCGATATCACGCTAGTTGGGGCTGATCGGTCGTATCTTCCAATAACCAGGTATGGAATAGTGCAGTCAGACGGCGTTACGGCTATTTCGAATTATCTAAAAGAGGCGACGCGTGAAATTTTCCAGGTTGATGACATCAAGGTAATTCCCAATTTTGTTTGTCAAACTGACTACCAGCGTCAACCTGTTGAGAGTTTGCGCGAGTCGCTTTCAAAGAATGGAGAACCACTGCTGGCACATGTGTCGAATTTTAGACCAGTCAAACGTCCGGTCGATTGCGTGGAGATTCTTTTTCGTGTCTTGGAGAAGGGAATTAAGACTCGCTTGGTGATGGTGGGTGATGGCAGCGAGCGAACCAACGCTGAACACCGAGCGCGCTGTCTCGGAATTTACGAACATTGTTCATTTGTCGGAAAGCAGCCACGGATTGTCGATTACTTATCGGTGAGTGACGTGCTACTCCTGCCGTCAGAGCAGGAATCGTTTGGCTTAGCGGCGCTCGAAGCAATGGCCTGTGAAGTACCGGTAATCGCCTCAAAGGTAGGCGGCCTTCCCGAGGTTGTCACTGACGGCGAGACGGGTTATTTGAGCGAAGTTGGAAATGTCGACAAGATGGCAAGTGACGCAGCTCGACTTCTCGCTGACGAGAAGTTGAGAGTCGAGATGGGCCAACGAGCGCGTGAGTCTGCTATTTCTCGTTATCGAACGGACGTAGTGATACCCCAGTACATAAAGTTTTACGAGGATGTTATTGCTAAAAGAGGTTAGGTCCAAAGCTTGGAACATTCGATTATCGTAGGCACTGCGGGCCACATTGATCATGGCAAGACTGCCCTGGTCCGGGCACTCACCGGCAAGGACCCAGATCGCCTTCCCGAAGAGAAAAAACGCGGAATCACGATCGATCTCGGCTTTGCTGATTTACTTCTCGGAGAACTCAGGCTTGGCTTTGTCGACGTGCCGGGTCATGAGCGCTTCGTCAAAAACATGTTGGCCGGAGCCCACGGTATTGATCTCGTTACTCTCGTGATCGCCGCTGACGAAGGCGTCATGCCCCAGACCCGAGAACACTTCGATATCTGCCGATTACTTGGAGTCAAGCACGGAATTGTGGTGCTCACCAAATGCGATCTGGTTGACGATGAGATGCTCGAGCTAGTCAAGGATGAAGCGCGCGAATTAGTGGCCGGCTCATTCCTGGAAGGCGCACCGATGGTTGGCGTCAGTTCAAAAAATGGGGAGGGTCTGGACCATCTCAATACTGCTATTAAGGAAGTAGCTCAACAAATCAGTCCTCGCTCAGCCGATTTCATCACACGGCTGCCAATCGATCGTGCCTTTACTATTAAGGGTTTTGGTCCAGTAGTTACGGGTACGCTGATCTCAGGAGAGATCAAGGAGGGCGATGAACTAGAGCTTCATCCCGCCGGCACGAAAGTAAGAATAAGAGGAACACAGGTGCACGGGAGGGCCGTTCAACGAGCACGTCCTGGTCAACGAACAGCGGTGAATCTGGCAGGCGTCGATACTGCGATGCTGGAGCGAGGAATGGTCATCGCCGCGTCAGGTCAACTGCGACCTACTCAGATTCTGGATGCCCGGATCGATGTGCTTAAAGACGCGCCACGAGCTCTGAAATCTCGGGCGCGGGTGAGAATGCACATAGGCGCGGCTGAGGTACTCGGCCGTGTCAAAATACTCGACGACGATGCGACTGAAATTTCTCCAGGCAACGCTGGTCTGGCTCAACTGAGGCTGGAGTCACCTGTGGTTGCTCTTCACGGCGATCGTTTCATAATCAGGAGCTATTCGCCATCGCACACGATTGCCGGAGGCGTTGTACTTGATCCGATGGCCACCAAGCATCGAGCGAAAGATAATCAGGCTACCTTTGAAAGATTACGGCAGCTAGAGAGTGGTGAACCGACACAAACGCTGGTTGCTTTCGTGTCTGCCGCAAACGAACGCGGCGCCAGGCTGTCTGAGCTGACGGCGATGACAGGCTGGACGGCAGCAGTGGTTTCGCGGGAAGTTGCTAATGCAACGCGAAACCAATTACTGATTGAAGCGAATGGGGTTGTTTTAACTACTACTAATTTTGAAAGGTTAAAGTTAGCTTCGCTTCAAGAGCTGCGGCTTTTCCATAAACGCGAATCGCTCGCCAGAGGGATGTTGCGCGAGACTTTACGTGAAAGGGTGTTTGCTCGATCTCAACCAGAGGTTTTTGTCGCCGTAATCGCAAGTCTCGAAAATGAACGAGCCATCATTGTTGAGCGAGAGATTATCAGGACGAGTGACCACTCCGTCGCGCTTTCCGATGAGGATTTAGGTCTGCAGCAGAAATTGGAAGATCTTTATCTCAGGGCTGGTGTTGAAGGTCCGACGGTCGAGGAGGCTCTGACCAAAGCAGGGATTGAGCAGAATCAACAACAGCAAGCGAAAAAGCTTTTACAGCTACTATTGAATTCGGGTCGGATCGTCCGCGTTGCTAACGATATGTACATGCACCAGCAGACGATTTCTGAACTGATCAAGAGGTTACTAACCTTTGCCGCTAGCCACGAACCGGAACGGTTAATTGACGTTCCAACGTTTAAGGATTTGGCCGGAGTTTCAAGGAAATACGCGATACCCCTACTTGAGTATTTCGACCGCGAACGAGTTACCAGGCGGGCCGGGGACAAGCGTTTAATTCTAAAGCCGTAAAGGCGGCCAAAACTTGAAACAGCGTTACCATACCACCCTGATAATGTGACTTGCTTTCCCCGGTTGAGCGGCGTTAACATCAACGCATTAATAACGAGAAAAGCTCGGCTTTTTCCTTAACCTTCTAAGTGACTATTAGGCTGGAGGTTCAAAATGAAAAGCCTGAAGGATATTCTGGCTGTGCTCCTCGGAATTGCAGCGGCTCTCGGCGCGATCTTTTACTTTTACAAGTTTGTGACAGATCCCAATCCTGCTGGTGGTCATACCTCAGGATGGATAGCGCTGGTTTTGGCTGCAGTGGCTTTTGTTTGCGGGCTGATCTATTTCCTTGGCCATGTAAACAAAGAAGAGGAAATTCATATTACGCAGTAAGCAGACCTCGTTTTACTCAGGAAGCCAGAGCCCGACCTGACTCCCGTTGTAGAAACTTGCGCTTTTTGCGCCTTCCTTTCTTATTACGCCGTTTGTGCACAACAAAAGCGGCTGATGTGCGCAGACGGCGCTTGCTTTTATAGTTCAAGCATTCGAGAAGGAGACAATCCAACACAATGTTCTTTCCGCTTCTAGTGTTCCTGCAGCAGCTCCGCGCCACGCAGCCTACTTATTTCATCGCCGTAGTCTTACTTCTATTGATCATTGGTGGCGTAGCGTGGCTGATCGCCGCTGTTTTAGGTTTTGCTCGCTCGGCGGCTTTTGGACCACCAGCCCGATGGTTTTCCTATGCGGCAGTTTGCTTGATTCTGTATCACCTCCAGTTTTTGCTTTTTGGTCTATTCGTAGTGATGGGTACGACCCAAACCCCGATTGACCTTTCGGCTGCATTAGGTGTTGGAGCTTTCTTTAACCTCTTTGTTGTACTCGGAGCGGTTTGCTCAATCATCGGCTTTATTCGTATGACCAGTCCACGTTGATTCATCGATCTTGCCGGCGTGCACTTGGAGAGAAACGGCGAAATATGAGAAATTCCGGAGTGTTGTTTTTGGCGTAGTCGATACGAGTACCTTAGATGAGTAAAAAAACGTTAGCTATCGCCGCGCTGGCATTGCTTGCGAGCGCGGCGATTCTTCTTTTAGTAATTCAAGACCGCTCGCCGGCTGCTTTGCCCGAGAGCCGTTTCGTCAGATCTCGGGGTTCCCGTTTTGTCGTTAACGGAAGACCGCTGCGCTTTGTCGGAGCGAATGTTGCCGTCATGTATCGTGACGAGGATCGCGAACGTATGCCTGAAACACTCCGGCAAGCGGCACAGGCTGGAATAAAAGTTGTTCGTGTCTGGGCGTTTGGTGAAGGTGGGCCAAATGATGTCAAACCGATGGCCGACTTTGCGGACTGGCCTCGTAATCACCCTTTTCGTTTCACTCCCGATCAATGGAATGAAGAGGCCTTCGTTCATCTTGATGAAGTCATTGCCGAAGCGACTAAAAATGGTTTGCTGGTCCAAATATGCTTGACCAACTGGTGGCGCGACACGGGAGGTGTGACCCAATATTTGCGCTGGGCCGGTATTAATGATGCCGCCGACGACAAGTATCCGTTTGGTATCAATAACGAAAAAGCCATCCTCTTTTATACCAACCCTGAAACTCGCCGGTTGTACCGGGCCCATGTTGAGAAGCTCGCAACCAGAAGAAATACCGTAACAGGAACTCTTTATCGCGATGACCCCAATATCTTTGGCTGGGAATTGATGAACGAGGCGCAGGTGATTACGGGTCGCTGGCCCGAACGGCGAGCATGGTTTGCGGAAATGAGCCAGTTTCTAAAGCAACTCGATCCGAATCACATGATCGCACCCGGTGACTGGGGCTATCGTTCAGCCGCTGAGCGTCGAGAATGGTTAGCAGATCATAATTTGCCTTCAATAGACTATTGCGATGTTCACAATTACCCCAGAAATGACCACGATAGCTTTGTGGATTCGCCGGCGGCTTTACGAGAGTTTATCGAGAACCGAGCGGCCGCAGCATTCTCCATTAATAGACCGGTTGTGTTTGGAGAATTCGGCATGGGAGTCGAAGGCTACAACGGTTTTTCACAGCTCGATTGGTTTACAGCTTTTCTAGAAGGAAATGCTGCGGCCGGCTCGGCGGGTGCGATGTTTTGGATACTAACTCCCGATCCACACCGGGGCTATGGCGTCACTTATTCGACTGACCGAGATCGGAATCTGCTGCAAGCCATCAATCGGGCAGCAAAGAAGTGGGATGTCTTACAGACTGCGGATCAGCCCTCGTTTCTTACTGACTCTGATCGACATTTGATTCCGCGTCAGTTCGCATGGAGCCGTGGGTTGGACGAAGCGACGTCACCTACCATGATTGTTCAGGATGATAAAACGATTCTTTACAAATTCAGACCACAAATGGCCACGTCGCAACGATTCGAAAAGATTGGTAGTGGTCCAGGGTATATCTGGGGATCTGGCAGTGGATTTGTCGAGTACACAATTCCGGAGCGAGCCGATCGAAGGCGTGTCAGCGAAATTATCGTGCGCGCGCATATTCAACCGGTGTCACCAACTGATGCGACCAAAGAGTTTGTCAAGACGCGTGTGACGCTTTTTCTGAACGGGTGGGATTGTGGCTCTCGTTTGGTGCCCTTTGAAATGAAAGGACAGACCTTGGTCCAGGAGTGGCGGGCGACAGGTCTGTTATTGCGCCTGCGTGCTATGAGAGGGCTTCCACTCTCGTTACGATTCGCGGTTGAGCCTGAATCAGATTGGCTTTATGGAGTGAACCTCTCAAATTGGCCCGAGGGATACGACTCAAAAAACGCGAAACCAATCGAAGTCGAACTTCGCCATTGACCTTGGAGTGCGGCGGCCCGGCGCCGCTTTCACTCAACCTAAAATATAGGCTCTAAATTTAAATTGAATATAGGTTCGAAATTTAGAATTGAGACCTCTCTCGGGCCAGGCGCGAAAAAGCGACGCCGGGCCGTCGCACTCCAAATTACTTGCGCAACAGTTGCAGCACTTTTTCGTCTACGAGGTACACGTCAGCTGAGTGAACACTGCCGAGAAACATCTCAAAATCCGGCTTCTTTACTTGCGGCAATCCCGAGACTAGCGTGTCGTTACTAAAGTATCGGCGTCCCCTTGCGACAATGATGAAATCTCCTGGAGCAAGCTGACGTACACTCTCGGGATCCGAGAATGACAAGGTTACGAGATCAGGACGTTGCGCGCGTTGAGCGTAGTACGACGTTACTAATGGACTTTCGCTGGCGACTTTCGCTGCCGGGTGTGCTCGCTTGGTAATCTCGGCAATCGTGTCGCGCAGGCTCGCGTCGTAAAACTCGTCGTGAGGAAAATAGTAGCCGGCAGCATTCATTCCACCCCCCAAGACATTAGTGAACAATCGATAGTGAGGAGCAGCCTGTGCTGAACTAATTACGGAACAGGTGATCGCAAGCACGGCGAGGGCGGCCGGTAAATACTGTGCCACAGAATCGGACCATCGAACGGGGAGTCGTTGGACCATCCAGCGACCCACCCATTGAATGCCGAGTGCGGACGTGATTAACACCGCGGGTAGTACAGTGGTGTAATAGCGCGTGAATTTTCCACCATTGAATCCGAAACTGATAAACCAAAGAAACAGCCAAAACAGGATAAAGTAGCGACCGTCGCCAAACCTTCGGCGGAATAGCAGCGGCAATCCGATAACAAAGCCTGCGACGGTTAACACCGGGAGTTTCACCCACGTAAAGACAGGATAGAAAAAGACCGGCAGTCCGCGAAGCCAATCACTAAATCCCTGCCTATAGAGCCGGCCCATAAACTCATACCCATCGTGACTCACCCGTTTGCTGCTTGCGAAGAGTCCCATCTGCCGCCATGTTTCAGGAAGCAAAATCGTGGGACTCAAGATCAGGAACACGAGGCCCATAATGAAGAACATTGTCAGGAGGCGGACTTTTCCCAGGCGCCATTTTGTTTCAGGAAGATTTTGGAACATCCAATAGTAAGCGATGCTAATCCCGATTAGATGAGGCACGTATTTGGAAGCGATCATCGCGCCGAAAGCAGCGCCTGACAGCCAGTAATAACGGTTTGGATTTTGGTTTGTGCTCTCGGCGATCCGTTGGCCCTTCAGCCAGAAAACATTTGCCAGCAGAAAGAAGAACAGCAGGAAAGTATCTTCTTTAGCTACCCGATTGAAGCCAATGGCGGTTGGATCGAAAGCCCATAAGGCCGCCGCAATTAATGCGACCTCAGCGCCAAAGAGTTCAGCGGTAATCAAATAGATCAGTAATGAGGTGAGCGCACCCACAATGACTCCTGGTAGGCGCAAAGCCGTTTCGGGAGTGATTTGGTCAGCTGGTCTGCTAGCCGCGAAGGAGCTCTCGTTCCATTTTTCGACTAGGATAATGCTGGCAGCTTGTAATGCCTTCATTAACATTGGGTGCTCGCCGTTCGCTCCTGTTAGACCATGGGCACGATAATCGGCGACAGCGTTGAGCTTATTTAGCTCATCCTCGCCAAGCCCTTCGGCACTGAGACCCGTCAGCCGAAAACCAAAACCGGCAATGATCAGTGCGGCCAAGGCCGCAAAGATGAGGGTTCGACTGGTAGAGAGAGCATTGTGGCTGGTGAACAAATCCGGCCTTAAACCGGCGGTAATGATGGCTTCGGCGCGAGCTGACAATGTTTAAATTCCTTACTATTTGAAGGCCTGCAACAAAAGGCGCAAGGGTAGCGAAAATCCCATTGTAGTGCAAAGACGCGCCGGGTCTTCGTTGGCGCTATTTCGTGTAATTCGGGAATCGCTTTTAATGGAGCGGAACCGGTGATCCCCGAAAGAACACTCACAAGAAACCACCATCCGTATCCACTTCGGTAGTCTATCGATCATTATTTGGTTGCGCCTCTGCAAGGCCGCACCTCTGTGGTGAGGGAAGTCATGATAAAGTGCGCTCGTCCCTAAATTCGGTGACTCAGTCAATCGCCTAATACCTGTGGCCCAAACCCAACAGACACCGACAAACCCCACGCTTGCCCGACGACTAGGTTTGTTCGATGCAACCATGATTGTCATGGGTGGCATTATCGGCTCAGGCATATTCATGAACCCGTCCGTCGTGGCCCTTCAGGTGCACACCTCTTTTCTAATCCTGGGCGCCTGGGTACTTGGTGGCATTGTCGCTTTAATAGCCAGTTTCATTTGGGCTGAGCTGGCCACTGTCAGACCTGAAGTAGGAGGCCAGTATGCTTATCTGCGTGAGGCTTTTCATCCGGGTGTAGCTTTTGTCTATGGATGGGTTTTATTACTCGTCATCCAAACGGGAGGCATGGCGGCGGTTGCAGTTACCTTCTCACATTATTTTGTAGAGTTGTCAGGACTGCAGCTCAACTACTCAATTGTCGCTGCGACTATTTTAAGTGCCTTGACTCTCATCAATTGTCTCGGAGTGAGAGCGGGAAGCACGGTCCAAAGTATCTTGATGGTATTGAAGATCCTGGCCATCTTATTACTCGTGGGATGCGGCCTCTTTCTGGCGAAGAGCACACCGAACACAACTGCGCTGTTGGACCAGCCACCATCATTTGGGCTGCTTACCGCTTTTGGGGCAGCCATGGTACCGGTTCTATTTTCATACGGGGGTTGGCAAACCGCTACTTTTGTTGCTGGTGAGATCAAGGAGCCTGCGAAAAATTTGCCGCGTGGCTTGATTCTCGGCGTGGGCGGGGTCGTGTTTTTGTATCTCGCTGCTAACGTAGTTTATCTTCGGGTCTTAGGTGTGTCCGCTCTCGCAGTGTCCAAAGCGCCGGCTTCCGAGGTGATGCGTCTTGCCCTCGGCGATATCGGGGCCGTCACGATAGCGGCCGGGATTGCAATTTCGACACTGGGATTTCTTAGCCAGAGCATGTTGACGGCTCCGCGCGTCTATTTCGCGATGGCCCAGGACGGGATATTTTTTAAACGCGTCGGCGCCATCAATCCGCGGACAAAAGCTCCGGTAGTAGCGATCGCCCTCCAGGGAGCGCTCGCAATTGTGATTGCTCTGGTTGGACGATACGACCAGATACTGGATTATGTTGTGTCGATGGATTTCATTTTCTTTGGACTTACGGCTTGCTGTATTTTCATCTTTCGCCGGAGACACAGCGCTGATTTGAGTTTTACTCGAATTCCAGCTCATCCCGTCTCGACTATTGTCTTTATCCTTGTCTGTTGGCTGGTCGTGATAAACACCATCTACCATAATCCAAAAAACACTTTGATTGGTGTCGCCATTCTACTGGCAGGCATTCCCGCTTATCTGTTCTGGGCCAGGAGGTCGAGTTTGTGACTGTCGCTCGCGAGGTAATCAAATCAACTTACATGAACTGGGCCAAGACCAGTTCGCAGGGCCAATTCAATCTGGCTACGAGCGGTCTTGGTGATTTAAGCATTCGTGATCTAGACGTATCGTTTGACGATTTGGAACTCACAGGTGGCGGGTATGGGTATGGACCCCTGATGGAATTGATCGGCCGGCGCTACCGAGTTGCCACCGACTCGATTGTTACTGCCGCCGGAACCAGTTTTGCGAACCATCTGGCAATGGCAGCCTTGATCAAACCGGGAGATCGAGTGCTCTTCGAGTATCCGGCCTACGAGCCCATGCTGGCCACCGCAGCCTATTTCGGCGCAGACATAGAACGTTTTTCGCGGACTTTTGACAGTAAGTTTGGTATCGACCTCGATGAACTCCAGTCGAAGGTAACGTCGGACACAAGCTTGATCGTCCTGACAAATTTGCACAATCCCAGTAGTGTGCTGCTCGGCGACGATACGTTGCGCCTGCTTGGTGCGATGGCTCGCGAAGTTAAAGCTCGTGTACTGGTTGATGAAGTCTATCTGGAGACTCTTTTTGAGCAGAGTCCCCGAACGGCTTTTCATTTAGGTAACGAGTTTGTGATTACAAGCAGTTTGACCAAGGCATTTGGGCTAAGCGGATTACGGTGCGGTTGGATTTTTGCGGAGCCAGAACTTGCGAGCCGCATGTGGCTACTAAACGATCTCTTCGCGTCAACTCCGGTCCATATCGGCGAACGGCTTAGCGTACTAGCGTTCCAGCAACTCGAAAGGCTCGCAGCCCGCGCCAAGTCGCTACTTAATCACAATCGACAACTTGTCTTTGACTTCCTCGACTCGACGCCGCAGCTTGAAGTAGTACGGCCTGAATTTGGTACGACTGTCTTTCCTCGGTTGGCGCACCAGGATGTCAACGCATTCTGCACGTTACTGCGGGAGAAATATCAGACATCGGTTGTGCCTGGGATTTTTTTTGAAATGCCGGACCATTTTCGGTTGGGATTTGCCGGAGGCACGGAAGCTTTAACAGCAGGTTTGGAACGGTTGCAACTGGCGCTGGCTGAAATTTGAAATTGGTGATTAATTCTTGCCCGCTTTTCGTTTTGATTCTTCGACAATCAACCAATCCCGGATCTGTTCTGCTGCTTCAATTCCTACAGCTTCAGTGGTGATTCTGATTGGCGTCCCGTTGGGCCAATTATCTCGCTTCAACATTGGACCACCGACAGCCTTGTAATAGACTTTTCCTTCAAACTTCTTTTGCCCGGTTTGAGGCGCAAACACCTGAATTCGCACGTCCAGGTCAGGTGAGTTTAGGATGATGGTGCCACTCTGGAACTCATCGACGTCGAATTGGACCAACACTACAAAACGTTCGGCTTCTGATTTGGCGCGCTTAACCGCGTCGCTATGCTTCACCACCCCAAGCGAGGCCGCGTTGATATTTTTCGACTCGCCCAGATGGCTAATCATATTGGCCAGAATTGCGTCTTCACTCAACAGGTGTTTTGAACTGAATTCGCCCCCGACCAGGAGCGAGACTTTCTCTTTAAGCGCCCGGCCGTTTCCCGAGTTAGGTGCGTCGGATGAGTCTCGTTGAAGTTCTGGTGTCGACGTTGGTGTTTGCGGTGGCTTGGCCGTGCGGCGGCCCGACTGAGCCAGCACGTGTGCCCCCATTAGAAGGACAAGGCTGGAAGCTGCAAAAAGCGCTTTTCGTTGACCTTTTCGCTGAATATCGGGGAGCCTTCTCATATGGTCTCTCCAGCGGTTTTGGGCTTTAGAAGCAGTGAGTGTCAAATAGGTTGACTGTCGAACCGGGCTAATTCCCGAATAATGCTCGAAGCACTGTCTGTGAGTTCGGCTACCTGGCCAGCGCGTTCTGAATAGCCAGCTTCAACTCGGCATAACTTTGCCCGCTGGTCCGACGGCCATTCACAAAGAATGTTGGGGTGTCAACGACACCAATTTTATTTGCCTCGGAAATATCAACCTGGATCTGATCGTTGAAAGTGCCATCGTCGAGAGCCTCGTCGAACAAGGCTCGATCCAAACCAATCTCTGCAGCATATTTTTTCAATCTATCGACCTGCAAACCTCCCTGGTTACTGTAGAGCTTCTGCGCATACTCCCAGTACTTTCCCTGTTGATGTGCGGCCTCTGCTGCTTCAGCGGCTTTCATGCTGTATTTGTTGTAAGGATTGGGAAAATCGCGGACAACAAAACGAACCTGGGTACCAAAGTCGGCGATGAGCTGTTCAAGAACGCGCGACTGAACTGCACAACGTGGATTTTCAAAGTCAGTAAACTCAACCACAGTAACAATCGAATCACCATTTCCTCGAGAAGGTTGGTTTGCGACGGAGATTCGATAAGAAGGTTCCGATGGTGGTTTGAGGAAAACTTGAACGACCGCTCTACTCCTCAGCTGGTCGGCGTAAGCGTTAGCGAGGCGTTGTTGTTGCTGCGCCATCAGGTATTGGATGATCTGGAATTGGACCTTCGAAAAGTCTTGCTTGAACTGCGGCTTGTTTTCGTTGTAGAAGGCCAGCACTTGTTGTTGGGTTATCATCGGCATCTTGCCGCTAATCTCTTTACTAACCAGAGCCAAAGGGGGAATGCCCTGCTTTTTGGCTTCCTGGTCTAAGAGAAGGTCATTGATCTTCAGATCCAGTTCAGCCTTGCGATACGCGTAGTTTTGTACCTTTACCTGAAAAA
>DATIBX010000691.1:0-4066 GCA_035457105.1 Pyrinomonadaceae bacterium | reverse complement strand
CGAGCGCGTTTTTTAAAAATCCGATTGATTCATCATAGGTTTTCAGTGGCACGGGAAAAGGATGGCGATCTTTTCCCCCATGCGCAAAGGAGAACCGCGCTGGATCGGAAAACCGATTTGGAACTCCATGGACCACTTCGGCCACGAGCGCGAGGGATTGCAGAGTCCGTGGCCCAAGGTTCTCAGTCAAAAGGAGTTCTGCGAAATTATGCAGATCACGCTCATATGCAACGGCAAGGACCGCACCTAACCGTTTTAAATCCACGTTCGCGGAGCGCACCGCATGATGCGAAGGCATCACCAAATGACGTGCGACATCAAGCACCTCATCCGGACCTTCTTTGACAAGACCCAACATAGCAGCTTGTGCTGGAGTCGCCTGCTTGTCGACCAGGTTCATTATTGTTCCCTGGTGCTCGCCCACAACGCCAGTGTGCGGCTCAGAGACAAAGTCCTGCACTGATGCAGAATGCCAATGATAACGTCGCGCCGTACCGGTTTGATCATTAAGTCCTTGTTGTACAACGGCCCATTCTCCATCTTTCGTGAGGATGAAATTGTGGAGGTAGATCTGAAATCCATCAGCAATCGCGTTGTTATCAACGCGGGCGGTCAGACGACTAGTCCGAACCAGCGAGTCACCGTCAAAACCTTTACGCTCTGCTATAGCAGTTAACTCACTTGGGGTATTTCGCGAATATTTTCCCCGACCCCCACAAATATAGAGACCCAGTTCATCCGAACGGGGTGATAGACCACGTTTCAAAGCTCCCATCACCGAAGTCGTAATCCCGGAGGAATGCCAGTCCATCCCCATGACTGCCCCAAACGCCTGGAACCAAAATGGATCGCTGAGGCGTGAGAGGAAAGCAGAGGTACCATAGTCACGAATTACTGTCTCGGTGATCGCGGTGCCAAGCACAGTCATACGCTGCGCTAACCACTGTGGAACGCGACCGCCGTGTAGAGGTAGATCAGCAACTCCAGATCTTTTCATGACCGATCCGTCTATATTCGCGCCTGGCTAAAACGCTCAACTGAGCGAACTCGTGCTTTTTCGGCTTCGACAGCCCGGTCCCTTGGAGGCGCATTAGTAGTGAGACTCTCTAATAGCTCGGTGGCGGCCTTTGCGACTTGATCCACGGCGAGATTAAAAGCTTCTTCGTTAGCTTTCGATGGTTTCGTGAATCCACTCAGTTTACGGACAAATTGCAGAGAGGACGCGCGAATTTCTTCCTCCGTGGCTGGTGGTTTGAAGTTGTGCAGAGTCTTAATATTTCGACACATCAGTAGCTTTTTCTTCCTTCGTTAGTTTCGAACCTCAACGTGGATGAAGCGAGTTCATCTCATCGTTGCCTCTCGGAGCTTGGCCGGCGAGATGGATTCACTCCGCGGTTACCGATTTCCAGTTCTCTGCGAGGAGTGCCCAACGTTCATGGTCTCGCCATCGACCAGAGATCTTTAAGTACCGCTTTGAGTACCCCTCCTGAGTAAAGCCCGCCCTCTTTACGAGTGCGATCGACGGAACATTTCCGGGCTGGATATTCGCTTCGACGCGATGCAATTTTAACGTCTGGAACGCAAATCTCAGAATCAGCTGCAACGCTTCGGTCATGTATCCGCGATTCGAGTAACGCTCACCGATGTAATACCCAAGATACGCACTCCGAAATCTTCTCAAGAAGATCTGGCTTAACGTGATCGATCCGACAATCGCACTATCGGTCAACTGCGAGATCAAGAAACTCTGGCAATCATCTCTGTGAGAGAATTCTAGGTACGACTTGAACTCGTCAGCTGATTTCGGTGGCGAGACGAGTCCGCGATGTAGCCGGGCGCTGGCGCGATTTAAAGCGATAAACTGCGTCACATCTGCTTCGCAAGGATGCCTTAGACCAACGCGCTTTCCCGTTATAACGAAATTATCGTTTGCTGCCATCAATCAACTCGAGCAAACTATGCTTGCATGTCTCGCAATCAGACGCCAGCGACCACTCCTTTTCATCCAGATGTTTGTGTAACGCCGGTTGATTGTTTTTCCGGCGCCAGGTGAGTTCCCTTTAGGAACGACTGTCTCGCGACCCATCACAATGACAGTATCACCATGAACAAGAATCTCTTCAGGTACTCGCACAAAAGATGAATATGTAACGCGACCGTCGCGAATACGAGCCGCATTATCAATCTCGTTAAAGGGATTATTTACTCTGAAGTCCTCGGTCCATAAGCGGTCAATGGCGGCCATGTCCCCACGTAACACCGCTTCAGCATGGGCCAAGTCGAGTTTCCGCACCGTCTCTTGAATTGACTGTCTCTGTCTGGGTGTCTGGCACACGGCGGAAACCACGTGCCCAAGTAAGAGTATCGTCAACGCATAGAGGCAATACTTCACGGCTTACACTCCTTTGATGGGCCGACCAGCAACTGGATGAACAGAACCACAACGATTCCATAGGACTCCGAAGAACAAAATGGTGCTGATTGCGAACTGATAACGGACAAGTTACTAAGTTTACGCTAGAATACGCGTGTTGTTGATAGTTTTGCCCGTGAGCGCAGTCGAGACCTGGACTGCGTTTTTAGCATAAGCACCTGAACGAACCTGAACCCCTTAAAGCAAAACTCGTATTGAGAGTACATGACCGAATCTGAAGACTCGACCGGCAAGCTAAAGGAAGAGGCCGCAAAAAAGCGCCGGGAAGATGCACTTCCCGAGCGAATTTTGCGGCGCCTCCTCGAAGGAATGGGAGACATCGTCGATCGAAAGTTTGGTCGCACGGTCGAGC
Source organism: Pyrinomonadaceae bacterium (assembly GCA_035457105.1). Taxonomy (GTDB): domain Bacteria; phylum Acidobacteriota; class Blastocatellia; order Pyrinomonadales; family Pyrinomonadaceae; genus PSRF01. The sequence continues at coordinate 1,280 of DATIBX010000691.1, read as the reverse complement.
CGAAAACTGGTCTGACGACGGCTAAGCTACTCGACCGGATGAAAAAACTGATAGACGAACGGGCCCGAGACGAAGGGTCCAAGGGTCGAATAGCTCCGCATCATTTAGTCTTGAAGGTCGAATGGGGCACTCACTCCGAGGCGCCTCCTGAAATCCTGAATGATTTAAAAAATGAGGTTCTGGCGGCGGCCATCGACCATATCAACGATCATCGTTACCGTACACTCGCGCCAATCAGTGTTGAAGCTGAGGTTGATATCTTTACAACCGGGATCTCGGTTGATCCGAACTTCGGAGAGTTTGAAGAAGATTTGCGACGACAGGACGAGGAGCGGCGGGCCGCTAAAGCAGGAGTCGTGATCCCCTCGGCAGCGCCGCCCATGCCGGATATTCAGGTTATTGCCCGAATCAACCAGGCTAATAACTCTAGAGAGGTTCCATTGTCCTTCAAACCAGGTGGGAAACGACTGAATGTTGGCCGGGCCTCCGACAATGAACTGCGTATTATTGACGCCAGCGTTTCGAAGATTCATGCGGCGCTTTTGATGACTTCAGAAGGGACATTGCTGGTAGCCGATACTGGTTCAACCAACGGCACATTTATTAATGGTCGGCGGATCGCTTATGGCGAGTCGCGACTAATCGAAGATGGAGATGTAGTTGGTTTCGGCGATGTTGAAGTGAGATTGCGAAAGTCCGAGTGACGAGTTCCTGAAGTTACAAAAGGAGACCGCTCGCACAGAAACTAAATGAATCTGTTGCTAACAGCGCTGTTATTTTTCCAATCTCCCTCCCCTTCTCCCACGCCTGTCGTCGACGCGCTCGAGCGGATGCCGGCGCTCTTCACCATCATCTACGTTGGTGGATTTGGTTTTGTAATTTTATTGCTGTTGATTAGCTTGCTCCGCAGCAGAAAGCGACCGTCAGCCACGGCTGCGATACCCGCCGATCTACCAAAAGAAGTTAGAAAACGCCTGGGCTCTGCTTCGACAAATCGGGGACTTCGTGCTTTGCGTTGGCTCTTCATTCTTCTCGCCCTCGGATTGTTTGCCTTCCATATCTATTGGGCTCGATATGCCGCTGAAACGAATGAGACGTTTCAACAACTGAGTTACAAAGATCTCCGAATGCGACGCTTGTCGGAATCAACACTTCGCGGTTGGATCCTCGATAGAAGTGGCCGATTGGACCAGCCTCTGGCTTATTACAAACGAGATTCGACGGGAGAGATTCACCGTGAATATCCGATGGACAAGGCGATGGCCCATCTGTTCGGATCA
>DATIBX010000690.1:0-12283 GCA_035457105.1 Pyrinomonadaceae bacterium | reverse complement strand
CATTGTTAGAGAATCACACAAGGGCGGAATTTATTTTTAAAGAAGGGGCGGCCACGGAGTGCCGCCCCGACAAACGCCCGGTGTTTGACACCAAAGCGATGCGCAATTATCTTCACGCTGCAGTTATTGTGAGCGGGTGTGGCGCAACGGTAGCGCATCAGCTTCCCAAGCTGAGGGTTGCGGGTTCGAATCCCGTCGCCCGCTCCATAAACCTTAGAAAAAACGCATCGCGTGTTTCCTCAGTAAATCCTGTCCCCAAAAAAGTAAGTTCTTTTTTGGACCCACAGGTAACGTAAACGCACTGCCTTCGGGAATTTCAAAACAAATGTCTTCTACGGCCGGGATTCCGTCAAAAGCCTCAATTGTTTTGCCCATCTCGAAAATCGTAAATGAGTTCTCGAACCAGATCTTCAAGTCTGTGCGGATCTAAATCCTCAAAGTCGATTGGCCCTTGAGTATTTGTGATTGTTGGCTTTCGCTTTATTGGATTTTCGTATGTCCGATGACTCTTTCAGTAATACTATTCAAGTTAGCTCTCTCAATCGGGTCTTACTTGATCACATGCGGAACATATCGCAACCCTTTTAGTAGCTTGCGAAACAATTTCGTCTGCTTTTTGGTGTCTTCGCTGCTGGACCAGAATATCCAGCACATCACCACGAGGCCTTCCCCCCTTTATGTTAACTGAAAGAAACCAGTTGTCCTTTTCGACGCTCGGATTAGTCGGGTTGCCTTTGATCGCCTCAGCCAATATTCTTAATGAGCGCGGGCATGTCGTTCTCTCGATTGGCTAGTTATGATGATTAGGTCATCAGTTTGTTTGGTGGGAGTTTGCTTTTCTGTGTTGCTAGGGCTGTCGCACGCACTCGCTCAGGGGGCTGGTGCGCCGGCCAAAGAGGAAACAGCCGGAGTAGTTAAGCAAGCTGAGAATTATCTTGGGGCGGGGAAGGTTGATGAGGCGATTCAGCTTCTTGGTACTATCCCTGAGACCGTAACCAATTACCCGACGGTCGCTTATCTTCTTGGTATCGCGTATCACTTGAAACGCGACTATGTTCACGCTGTGGAGAAACTGTCTGTCGCCGTCAAGGGCGTGCCTGAGACGGGCAAGGAGTACGGCCAGGCAATCCAGATACTCGGCCTTTCCCACTACTTGTTAGGTCATCCGAGCGAGGCGATTCCATATCTCGAGCAAACCCAGCGACTGCTGCCTCAGAGCGCTGAAATAGCTTATGCATTGGGCACTTGTTACATTCAGTCGCACAACCCTGACAAATCGCGCGAAACGTTTGCGCGAATGTTCAAGGTGCCGCAGTCCTCAGCCGCTGCTTATCTAATCAATGGCCAGATGATGGTGCGGCAGAACTTCGAAGAGTTGGCTGAGCCCGAGTTAAAGAAAGCCCTGGCAATCGATCCGCGGCTCCCTCAGGTAAACTTTCTTCTTGGCGAGATATCGATTTACCACGCTGACATTAATCGCGGCATCGTACTCTTGCAGAGAGAGATTGATATCAATCCTACGTTTGCCCTGGCTCATTACTGGCTGGGAGAAGCGTACACAAGGCAGCTCAAGTGGGCCGAGGCGATCGCGCCGCTCCAAAAGTCGATTTGGCTTAATCCTTACTTCAGCGGCCCCTATATCGCTCTGGGAAAGGTTTATCTAAAGCAGGGGGATCTGCAAAACGCAGAAGGTATGCTGAGACAAGCCACCAAGATGGATCCAAACAACTTCTCCGCTCATCATTTGCTTGCTCAAGTTCTGCAGCGCGCCGGCAGACCAGAAGAGGCGAAGCGAGAGTTTGAGACAGCAGAGAAAATGCGGACCAGCGCCGACAAAGAGCCATAACAAGATCACAAGAAGTTACTTTCTCATTATGTGACTGTAAAACTCTCTTACCAAATGCTTAGCGGGATCAAGCAGCAGGGCATCACTACCCTCTCCGTTTTCGTTGCCATGTTCCTGGCGGGTTGGGTGCTTTTCTGCCCTGCTTTGGGCCAGCCAGGCGCACGACGGACGGTAGCGAGTAATGGCGCAGACGACTTCCCGGTACTCTTAACGGATATCGCCGGGGCTGCTGGCTTAACGGATCCAACCATCTATGGAGGAACCGACCGAAAGCGTTACATTCTAGAAACGAATGGCTCAGGCGTTGGCTTTGTCGATTACGACAACGACGGTTGGATGGATATCCTGATCTTGAGTGGGACTCGAATTGAAGTTATGCCTGGCGCACCAACTAACAGGTTGTACCGCAACAACCGCAACGGTTCTTTTACCGACGTGACCAACAAAACAGGACTAAGACGCAGCGGCTGGGCTTCTTCCGTTTGCGTCGGTGACTACGATAACAATGGTTACGACGATCTGTTTATAACCTATTGGGGCCAGAACGTTTTCTACGGCAACAACGGTAATGGTACGTTCACCGACCTGACGCAAAGAGCTGGCTTGTCAGCTAAGGGGACACGCTGGGGCTCGGGATGTACCTTTGTTGATTACGACCGAGACGGAAAACTTGATCTATTCGTGGCTAATTACCTGAAATTTGATCTTCACAACGCGCCTGAGCCTGGGAAGGGTGCGAATTGCACCTGGAAGGGAGTTCCCGTCAACTGTGGTCCCAAAGGGCTTCCGACCGATACAAACCTTCTTTATCACAACAATGGTGACAGAAGCTTTACTGACGTGTCAGAGAGTTCCGGCATCGCCAAAGTACAAGGCCGCTACTCGATGACAGCAACCACGATCGACTTCAATAATGATGGCTGGCCCGACATTTATGTAGCCTGCGATTCGACGGCAAGCACGCTCTACCGCAACAACCGCGATGGGACTTTCACAGATGTGGCACTGGAAGCAGGTTGTGCTTACAACGAAGATGGTCAGGCTCAGGCGGGCATGGGTCTGGCGACTGGGGACTACAACGGGGACGGTTTGATCGATATTTTCAAAACTCACTTCGCCGATGATCTACCTGCTCTTTACAAAAACAGCGGGCGAGATTTTTTTGAAGACGCTTCCAGAGCAGCTGGTTTTGATCATACCCCCTACGTCGAATGGGGCACAGGACTTGCCGATTTTGACAACGATGGCTGGCCTGACATTCTGATCGTTACTGGTCAAGTCTATCCGGAGGTTGAGAAGATCTTTAAAGAGTATTCTTACCGAGGCCCCCGGCTCATCTATCAAAACCTACGTAACGGCCGGTTCAGAGAGGTAACAACACAGATGGGGGCGGGCATCCTGTCGCCGAAATCAAGCCGTGGCTGCGCTTTTGGAGATTTTGACAACGACGGCGACATAGATGTGCTAGTCATGAACATGAACGAACTGCCGCTATTGTTGCGCAATGAGTATGTCAGCGAACGCAGTCGAGGGCCCAATAACTGGCTCAAGCTGAACCTCGTGGGCACCAGGTCAAACCGTAGTGCCATCGGAGCTCGAGTGATACTGAGAGCCGGCTCGCGGTTGCAAGTTCAAGAGGTTACCAGTCAATCCAGTTATTACTCGCACAACGATCAGCGCCTTCACTTCGGTCTAGGCCAGTATGGAAAGGCCGACGTGATAGAGATTCGTTGGCCTAATGGAGAGACTGAAAGCCTCAAAAATGTCACGGCCAATCAGATTCTGACAATTAAAGAGCAAGGCGGGGTTAAGAACGCGCTTGGTCCTGATAAATAATTGTGAGAGGCTCGAAGCTAGTGAACTAGAAAGTGGGCAAGCGCTAAAAGCCGAAAGACACGACTGCCAGGACACAATGACACAACTTACAACTGAGCATTACTGCAAAGGCTTAACGCGGGGGTCCAGCTCTTTGGCCTTTTGATATGCGGCTCCGGCTGCTTCGCCTTGTCCCTTTTGTTGAAAGGCTTTGGCGAGATTGTAGAAGGCTTGAGAGTTTGTAGGATCGAGCTGTACTGCAGTCTGGAATCTCTCGATCGCAGCATCGAGATTGCCTGCTTTTAATTGGGCCAAACCAGTATTCGTGGCGAAAACTGCGGCCTGCTGGTCTGCCTTGATTTTATTAAGTCGCGCGCCCTCTTGAAACTCCTTACGAGCGGACTCAATATCGCCTGTTTGCCTCAGCGCGTTTCCCAGCGTGTTGTGGATCTCGGCAGCATTGGGCTGAACCTTAAGCGCCTCTCGAAAAGCCGCAATGGCACCAACCAGGTTGCCCTTCTTTTGCAAGACTGTTCCCAGAGCATAGTGAGCTTCGGCATAGTCCTGCTTCACCGTGATGGCTGCTCTGAATGCCTCCTCGGCTCCGTCGAGGCTGGACTGTTGTAAAAGAATTGCTCCAAGGGCGTAGTGGGCCTCGTGTAGTGAAGGCTTAAGGGTAGTGGCTTTTCGCAACTCGGCAATGGCGTCATTAAGCGCATCTTTTTGCTTCAGGGCGAGTCCGAGATTGTAGTGTGCTTCAGCGTCGTCCGGCGCTAGCATGATCAGCTTCTGATACTGCGTCACCGCTGCCGCATAGTCTCCCTTCTGAATCAGCGTCATCCCGAGGTTGTGGTTGGCAACCAGGTTATTCGGATCGAGTCTTAGAACAGTTTGAAACTCAACAATGGCAGCTTCTGGATTACGCTTCTGGACCAGGGCCAGGCCGAGATCGTTATGCGCCGGAATAAAGTCAGGGTTGAGCTTGATTACTGTGCGAAAAGCCTCGATAGCGGAGTCAAGGTCATCATTCTGCTGCAAGGCGAGGGCCATCGCATGACGCGGCTCGAGCATCTCCGGGGCCAATTTGATAGCCGTACTCAGCTCGCCGATTGCACCTTCCAAGTTGCCGCTCTTTTGCAGAGCCAGGCCCAAGTAATAGTGAGCGTTTTTATCATTGGGAAGCAGTGTTGCTGCTGTTGTTAATGCAGTGATTGCGCCTTTTACATCGTCAGCAAACCAACGAGCAGCCCCAAGATAGTATTGGGCTTCCGCAAAATCAGGTTTGAGCCGCACGGCTGATTCAAATTCTGAAATCGATTCGTGAAGAAAACCCTTCACGCCGAGCGCAAAGCCAAGATAAGAATGCGCCTCGGCGAGATTCGGCTTAAGCTGAACAGCTTCGCGAAACTGCGCAATTGCCGAATCCACATCTCGTTTCTGCTGATATGCCACACCCTGTAACAGACGCGCTTCTACTTCGCCAGGTTTGAGCGCGATTGCCTGTTTAGCTGACGCAATCGCCCCGTCAAAATCGCCAGACTGTTGTAGCACTGAGGCGAGTCCAAGATGGGCTTGATAAAGGCGTGGATTAAATTGGATAGCTTTGCGAAATGACAAAGCAGCTGCTTTAAAATCCCCTTTTTTAGCCAGGGCAGTGGCGAGCGCGTTGTGGGCATCAGCAAACCTGGGGTTTAGTTTTAGTGCCAGTGATAGTTCTGCGATTGCCTGGTCCCACGCCTCCCTTTCCAAGAGCTGCATGCCCTGTTGATAATGTTGATCAGCTCCGAGTGCTGCCATGCTTTGGCGCTGACCGTGCGTCGTGCTAATTACCAGCAGAATAAGAGTGGATAGTACGAGCAAAGTCCGAAGTGCTTTTTGGGGAAACGCGTATTTCATCAAGGCCGATCTATTTCTTGAACGATGTTGTTCGCACGATGCCAACGCCCTCCTTGACCGTGAAGAGCCGATTCGCGGCAAGATCGTTAAATGTGTCGATCTGACCGCTCGGCCAGCGAATCTCTAATGACTTGACCGTCTTGTTCTTTCCCAGTCCGAAATGGATGCGAAGATCATTTTGCGAGTAATAGCTGCCACCACTGCGTATTTCATCAATCTGGTTTCCGTCCGCTGTCACGCACTTGATGCGTGCTCCAATTCCATCGCGATTTGATTTAGTGCCAATCGTTTTGATCTTTATCCAATTGTTCTGACCATTTAGCTCAGCTCTCAGAAGCTCCGGAACACTGTTCACGGAATTAATTAGAATGTCTACGTCACCATCGTTATCAAAGTCGCCAAAGGCCGCGCCGCGAGAAGGGTTCAGCCTCGTGACCGCCTCACCCGCCTCATCAGAAAGATCAGCAAAGCGGCCGTCCTGCAGATTGTGATAAAGCACCTTACGCTGGGCATATCCAGCTTCCATCGTCAGTTTTTCCACTTCCGGGTAAACGTGGCCATTAACTAAAAAGATGTCCAGCCAACCATCATTATCCACATCGACGAATCCGCAGCCCCAACCCAGCCAGCGGGTGTTTAGGCCTATGCCAGCCTGAAATGTGACGTCATCAAACGCCGCGCCGGTGTTGCGATACAAAGACGACGTGTCGCCGGCGAAGTTGGTCTTGAAAATATCCAGCCAGCCATCCCTGTTATAGTCGCCAGCCGTCACCCCCATTCCAGCCTGTGATTTTCCATCCATACTGAAGGCGCAGCCTGCTTCAATGGCAATGTCCGTGAAAGTACCATTCTTATTGTTGTGGTAAAGCGCGGAAGGTGCCGAATCGTTTGCTACGTAAATATCCGGCCAGTCATCGTTGTCAAAATCTGCCACCAGCACACCGAGGCCGTACGTGCCATTGGTTTTGGTGATTCCCGTCTTCTCCGATACGTCCGCAAACTTACCTCCCTCGTTATGATAGAGCGCGTTGATGCCACCTTTCAGCCCCGGTGGGCCACACGCAACCGTGACACCTTTGTAAAGGCAGGGACCTGTTTCAGGCAATGGCGCTGTTTTCAGATCGAGATCAATATAGCTGGCGACAAAAAGATCTAGAGAACCGTCCCGATCATAGTCAACGAACGCACAACCCGACCCCCAACGTGTACGGTTGCTGCCGACTCCGGCTTTCTCAGCTAGCTCAGTGAAAACACCTCTGCCGTCGTTACGATACAAAGCGTTCTTGCCATAGCCGCTGACGAAAATATCGTCGTACCCGTTGTTATCATAATCACCGATGCATACACTTTGTCCCCAACCGGTTCGAACAAGACCGGCTTTCTCGGTTACATCAGTGAACCTCCCATCACCACCATTGCGGTAGAGGCGATTTGTAGCTTTTAGATTTGGCGGCAAACCATCGAGGCGAGTTCCGTTTACCAGAAAAATGTCCAGCCACCCATCGTTGTCGTAATCTATGAAAGCAGCACCCGTTCCAGTAGTTTCCAAAAGATATCGGTTCCTATGTTCATCACCGTATATCGTTGTGGCAGTGAGGCCGGCCTGAGGGGCTACATTGACAAAACTCATTCCTAGTGGAGTGTTCGTCCGGGGTTGTATAAGACTTTGGCCGAAAATTTCAGCGTTGCAGAATAACACGCAGCAGAGAAGGGGCAAGACAGTCGCATCCCAGAGGTGCCGGACGAGACCCTGGATAGAAACCAGGTTAATGAAAGCACGAGTATTCATCGACAGGCTACCGCTCTTATTTGGCGGCCAATTCATAGCTCCAAGCTTATAATCGCGGCCGCATTATGCGTCAAGCAAGTGGGAAACACTGTAGCGTCTTAATTGAATGATATCGAATAGCAGCCGGCGTCTTTCAAATCAAGACACTAACAACCCTAAAGCTTGAACTGGTAGGCCGGTCTGACGGATGATGGTCTACTGACTTCAGGAGGCACAGAGTGAAGGACCGTTTCATCCTCGAGGGACTGATCTGTTTGATTCTCGTCTTTACCAGCACTGCAGCAGGGAATGCGCAGGGGCCTATGGATCGAACCCTAGTACCTAAATTTGATCTTAAGAAGAGCGGGCTTGAACTGCAACGGAGAACGCATGCCGGCGCCTTCTTTGATGTGGTGGGCCATAAGTCTGCCGCGCTTGGCTACGAAAACCGTTCGTTTGAGGCCTGGGTATATCCACTGAAAATTCTCGATGACTTCGAGCTTTCATTTCGTATCGAAGGCTATCCCCTCGAGTTTCGGGGCCGTGACATCCAGGTCCAAATCAATGTTCGCCCCGAGGCCACCATATTTACTTACTCACACGCGGCGTTTACCGTACGGCAGATCATTTATGCCCCGGTTGATGAGCCGGGCGTTATTGTTCTCCTGGACGTGAAAACCGTGTTACCCATGACTGTATTAGCCTCATTTCATCCGCGATTGAAACTAGCCTGGCCGGCCGGATTGATGACAGGGAATCTGGAATGGGAAGAGAAGCAGCACGTCTACTATCTAAGTGAAGAGACAAAACGGTTCGTCGGTATCGTTGGATCGCCGGCAGCACGAGACATTGCTGTTATGCCCTACCAAGAGGAGCCGCGCGATGTCCCGATAAAATTCACTGTTGAGCCTTCCCAGGAAACACTCAAGTCACAATTCATTCCCATTGTAATCACCGGCAGCGTGGAAGGGCGTGAGAAAGCAAAGGCCACTTACGATCGCTTGCTGGCTTCCGCGCAAGCACTCTACAACAAAAATGTCGTCTACTATGAGCGGCTACAAAACAAGACAACCAGTATTAATACGCCCGATCACAATCTGAATAATGCCTTCCAATGGGCAAAGGTCGGGATCGACAAAGGATTAGCGAACAACCCTTTCTTAGGGACCGGGCTTGTTGCGGGGTTTCGCACTTCGGGCGACAGTGAACGACCGGGTTTTGCGTGGTTCTTTGGGCGCGATGCTTTGTGGACGTCACTAGCCATTAACTCTTACGGTGATTTTGAAACTACAAGAACTGCGCTCGATTTCTTGAAGAAGTTTCAAAGGGCTGATGGGAAAATCCCCCACGAAATCTCCCAGAGTGCGTCTCTGATACCCTGGTTTACGGATTATGAGTTTCCCTGGAACAGTGCCGACGGCACACCGCTCTATGTGATCGCTCACGGAGATTACTGGCGGTCCAGCGGCGACCAGGATTTTCTGAGGACACACTGGGACTCCGTCGTCAAAGCTTATCGCTTCTCTGCAGCATCTGACACCGACGGCAATCAACTGATCGAGAATTCAACGAAAACGAAATTTGGTCACGGCTGGGTCGAGGGCGGCGGACTTTATCCCCCACATGAAGAGATTTACATGCAAGGGCTCTGGATCGAGGCTTCGCGCAGCATGGCTGAAATGGCGGATGCTCTTGGCGACGTTGGGCTGGCTGGGACCGCACGTGCTAACGCTGAACATACACGCGCTGCGATGGAGCAAACGTACTGGCTTCCGAACCGCGGCTTCTACGCGTTCGCAACCAAACGACCTCCCGCCGAGCCTCCGAAAGCCGATCCTGGACCAAACCGCGCCCTCCGCCAAGCCCGGATGGAAGAACTCAGCAAAGCCGCAATTATCGACGAAGATACCGTCATGCCTGCTGTGCCTCTCTGGTGGCGAACAATGTCGGATGAACGTGCGCAATCAGAGATAGATCATCTGGGCAGCGGACAAATGGCGACTGATTGGGGAACGAGAATTATCTCAAACGAAAGCAAGCTCTACGATCCACTCTCTTACCACAACGGCTCAGTGTGGCCGCTGTTCACGGGCTGGACCAGTACCGCCGCCTATGCTTACGGCCGGTCGCAAGTAGGTTATCAGGCCCTGATGGCCAATGCACTGTTGACGTACCCTTCGGCCCTTGGTTACGTAACCGAATTGTTGTCTGGCGATTTCAATGCTGCCTTTGGTCGCTCATCGCATCATCAAGTCTGGTCCGAGGCAATGGTCGTTACACCAACTGTTCGAGGATTGTTGGGCATTGAGGTCACCGCTGGCGGCAAACAGCTTCGCTTTGCCCCACGGTTACCAGTCAACTGGGACCAAGTAGAAGTACAGAGTGTCGCTGTTGGCAATAGGAAATACGATCTAAACCTTCGACATGTCGCTGGCCGCACGACGATTGTAGCGAAACGTTCTGGCTCCAACGCATCAGCCGTGCCCGGCAAAGTAAGAGTCACGATTGCTCCTACCTTTCCGCTTGACGCTCGGGTTCGGAGTGTCACAGTTCAGGGACGTCGAGTCAAATTTGAAGTTTCCCAAACGGGCGACGCTCAGAGTGCGGTGGTCAGTTTCGATCTTGATCAGCAAAGTATAGAAGTAGTCTTCACCCATGACGAAGGCACCGACGTTTACATGGAGCCCGAGATTCCTGCGCCGGGAACTAAGAGTCAAGGCTTGCGAATACTGCGTTCGAGAGCAGACGTTGCGGGGTTGCATCTTGTTCTCGAAGGAGTGGGGGGGCGTTTATACACCTTGCTTGTCCGCAGCCCTCATCAACTTCTCGAGACAGCTGGTGTCAAGGTGAGAACGAACCGCGGCGCCAATCAGGAGTTGAGTGTCCAGTTCGAAGGCCCGGCCGACACCTATATTCGCCGAGAAGTTACCATACCGTTTCGAGCGAGGAGGAAGTAAACCAGGAACAGCAAAACGCTGCAGTGCAATATTGCAAAACGGGAATGCAAAGGAATGCTTAAATGAAATATCTGTGTCTGATAACTTTAATTGTCCTTCCTATGATTCTGACAGCTTGTCAAACGGGAAATAAAATCGGCACAAGCGAACCGCCAAAATCCAACTCTCAACGTGACACCACCGCCAATGGTTACATCAGGAAGTGGTGGAAGGAAGCCGTCGTCTATCAAATTTATCCGAGGTCCTTCAAAGACTCCAACGGCGACGGTATCGGTGACCTGAAAGGGATTACTTCACAGTTGGATTACATCAAAGGCTTAGGCGTAGATGTTATCTGGCTAAGTCCGATGTACGACTCACCGAATGCAGACAATGGTTACGATATCCGAGACTACCGCAAAATAATGACTGAGTTCGGCACGATGGCAGATTTTGACGAGTTGCTCAAAGGCGTGAAACAACGCAACATGAAGATGATTCTCGACCTGGTGGTTAACCACTCGAGTGACGAACATGCATGGTTTGTTGAGAGCCGCAAATCAAAAGACAATCCATACCGCGATTACTATGTTTGGCGTCCTGGCAAAGACGGCAAAGAGCCTAATAACTGGGTCTCGTACTTTTCCGGTCCGGCCTGGAAAAAAGACCCGGCAACGGGCGAATATTACCTCCATCTTTTTGCCGAGAAACAACCGGACTTGAATTGGGAAAATCCGAAAGTGCGCCGCGAAGTCTACGACATTATGAAATTCTGGCTCGATAAAGGAGCAGACGGCTTCCGCATGGACGTGATTCCCTTCATCTCGAAAGATCAGAACTTCCCGGATTTTCCTAAAGACTATGACGGCAATTTCGGTAAAGTCTATGCCTCGGGTTCGAAGTTACACGACTACATCCAGGAAATGAATCGGGAAGTATTATCAAAATACGATGTCATGACTGTCGGTGAAGCTGCTGGCTGGACCCTCGAAAAAACGCCTTTGCTCGTGGACGAAAGACGCAATGAATTGAACATGATTTTTCAATTCGACGTTGTCGGCATTGACCGGAAGCGGTGGCGATGGAAACCATGGAGCTGGCGCGATGTCAAGGCGATCTACACCCGCTACGACAAGGCTCTGGATGTACATAGTTGGAATACGGTCTTTTTGTCCAACCATGACAACCCGCGTGTGGTTTCTCACTTCGGTGACGACTCCCCACAGTACCGCCTGGCTTCGGCGAAAGCGTTGGCGACGATATTGCTGACGCAGAAAGGCACACCGTTTATCTATCAAGGCGATGAACTGGGGATGACCAACTATCCTTTCACGCAGATTGAAGAGTTTGATGATATTGAGGTGAAGAATGCCTGGAAGGCCGAGGTTTTAACCAAACAAGTCGAAGCAGCCGAATATATCGCTCACCTACGAAAAACCAGCCGCGACCACTCCCGCACGCCGATGCAGTGGGACGAATCCGCTAATGGTGGTTTTACTACTGCACCTAAAGCATGGCTTGCGGTGAATCCGAATTACAAAGAGATTAACGCCAGGCAGGCTTTGGCGGACCAGGACTCCATTTATAACTATTTCAAAAAAATGATCGAGTTGCGGAAGAAATCTCCTGCTCTGATCTATGGCGATTACAAAGACCTTGACCCGCAGCATCCTTCAGTCTTTGCCTTTACTCGCACCCTTGGAGCGGATAAATATTTGGTTGTTCTAAATCTTTCAAAAGACAATTTGACGTACACGCTGCCCGAACGCTTGAAAGCAGGTCAGTTGGCGCTATCAAACTCAGACGCCAAAGAAGAGAATGTTACGGCTGTCAATTTGAAAGGTTGGGAAGCGAGAATCTATAGGTTGTAGATCAGAAAGAGAATTTCAAACAAGATGAACTCTTCAAGTTTGTCTTTGAACATGGCCGCTTCGTCACGAGGCGCAAGTGTTCGGTCTTACTAACTGAAGTTGATAATGGCAGCTAACCGTTCGGAGTCCACGAGTCCAATTAATCATTCCA
>DATIBX010000689.1:0-10923 GCA_035457105.1 Pyrinomonadaceae bacterium | reverse complement strand
TGTTGACTAATGACTTTTGGTGGGCGTATAAGTACTAATCTTCAATGGTGAACAAGCATAACAACTCCGCTTTCAGTGTGGCCGTAACGAACAATTGCGTGTGCGTGTGTATGTGTTGTCCGTTGTTCCGTGGGCGGAGCGAGTGTATGCCATAGAAGTTTTTTTACCCACTATGAATGCAAACGCAGCCGCTCAGGTTCGAGCGGCTTTTTTGTTGTTATAAGTCGAGAAACTAAACCCTTAAGTCAGTACGAGAAAGAGTGTTGGGATGAGTTTTGAAATTATAGAACGTGAGTTGTTACCGGCTGATATTGGTGCGGAGTTGGACCATTATGAAGCCCAGATCCTGAGCTATCGCCAAAATCAGTTGGACGAAACCAAGATGCAGAAATTTCGGCTGCACTTTGGTACGTATGCGCAGCGGCAGGAGGGAGTGCAAATGCAGCGCATCAAAATTCCAGGTGGATTCCTGCGCTCAGACCAGCTGACGCGTCTGGCTGATGCCGCAGACCGATATGGTAGCGGCTTCCTCCACTTTACGACTCGCGAAGATGCACAGATCTACTATGTGAAGCTCGAAGAGGTCCCAAACCTTTTGCGTTTCCTGGCAGTCGGCGGCATCACCTCACGTGAGGCTTGCGGTAACACTGTGCGTAATATCACTTCTTGCTATCGCGCAGGTACTGCAGCCGATGAAGCTTTTAATGTGCTGCCGTATGCCCATGGATTGTTTCGATTCCTCGTTCGCAATAAGTGGAATCAGAATCTTGGTCGAAAGTTCAAGATTGCCTTTGAGGGCTGTAGAGAAGATCACTCGCGTCTGCGAATTCATGACATCGGGTTATGGGCCGCGACGCGAGTCAGCAGTGGCGTGACGGAACACGGATTCCGCGTCTACCTGGGTGGTGGTTTAGGCGCTGGTCCACACCTCGCTTACTTGTACACCGATTTCCTTCCTGCTTCTGAGTTATTCAATCTTACTGCCGCTGCCTTGCGACTCTTCGATCGCTACGGTGAACGTAAAGCGCGGATGAAGGCACGTATGAAATTTTTGATTGAGACGATGGGTTGGGAAAAGTTCCGGGCTACGCTTGATGAGGAACGAATTCTCGTTGGTCCAATCCCCCAGGGCGAATATTTTGAGACGTTGGACACGCCTGACTTGATTGGACCACTACAAAAAAGAGATCGCCTGAATGTTCTGAGCGCAGCGGTGGCGGACGATAACTTCCAAGCCTGGGCCCGCGACTCGGTTATTGCCCACGCTGATCGGGCCTTTCGTGGCGTCCATGTGCGTATAAAACTTGGAGATCTAACTTCTGAACGAGCTCGTGCCCTGGCTAAGATCGCGGAGCGATTCTCGGCGGACCAGTTAAGAATATCGGTCGAACAGAATATTTACCTCCCGTGGGTTCGCCAGGAAGAACTTACAGATCTTTACTTAGCTCTCTGCGAGGTCGGCCTTGCAGAGCGCGGAGTCGGGACTCTAGCCGATGTTACTGCTTGCCCCGGTTCTGACACTTGCCGGCTCGGCATCGCCTCGGCCAAGGGACTCGGGAGCGCGCTCGATGAAGCATTCAATTCTTCATTAAGTAAATATGTTGATGCCGTTGGACCGGTGAAGATAAAGATCTCTGGATGCCCGAATGGATGCGCGCAACATGCGATTGCGCACATTGGCTTTTACTCAGCAGCTCTAAGTCATGAAGACCACGTCGTGCCGGCTCACTTTGTAACCGTGGGCGGTCAGGCTGAAGGACCGTTAACGCAATTTGGTCTTTTGCTAGGCAAGTTCCCGGCGAAGAACTGTTTGAAAGTTACTGAAACTTTGCTCACCTATTTTGCAGCGGAAAAAGAACCGGACGAAAGCTTCAATATGTTCGTACGTCGAGTGGGAATTCCGAAGCTGAGAGAACTAACCGAATTTCTGCAACAAGTTCCGTCATTTCAAGATGACCCTTCATTTTTTGAAGATTACGGTCATGAACACGAACGCTTTGCAGTACGCAAAGGAATAAGAGGCGAATGTGCTGGATCAACCGTCGCGGAGAAAATTCCCGTAATCGAGACCGCACGCGATTGGTTGGCCCAGGCCGCGGCGTACATTTATCACCGGGAATATTCTCACGCGGTCATTGCCGCGTACGAAGCAGCCGCGGCTGCTGCTCGTGTTCCGCTCTACCAGCGACTGGTCGATCCTTTTACGTCTGATGAGGCGCTCTGGGAATTTGAAAACCTTCTGGTCCTCACCGGCGACACCCAGGGGCAATGGCAGGGCATCTCCACAAAGTTTGAACGACTAAGAGCCGCTGGTCTGGAGACGCCAGGTGAAGAATCCGCTCGAGAGATTCTGAATGAAACGAGCGGGTTGGTTGATTACATCTCACGACTCGAGCTGAGAGTCGCGCGGAACGTTGCATGAAAGGTGACCCGAACATAGGAATACTCGTTGTCGGGCATGGAAGTCGACGTCGCGAAGCAAACGACGACGTGCGTCAGGCCGCCGAGCGCATAGGTTTGTGCGGTTCTTTTCCAATCGTCGAGGCAGCTTTTTTGGAGATTGAACAGCCGAGCATCAGGGAAGCGATCGTTCACCTGGTCCAACGTGGTGTTCGTGAGATCATAGTGCATCCTTATTTCCTCTCACCGGGCCGTCACACACGTGGGGACATTCCGTTTGAAGTTCAGGAGTCGGCAGACGCTTTCCCTGGGATTACATTTCGCATAAGTGAACCGCTGTCGGCTCACCCACAAGTTATCTCTGCCTCGGTTGAACGTATCCGCGAAACGATTCACGATACAAATCCTGCCGGACTCGGAAAGCGTGTGGCGACACCGGGAACCGTATACCTGGTCGGTGCTGGTCCTGGTGATCCGGAGTTGCTAACTGTTAGAGCTCACCAGCTCCTCAGGTCGTGTGATGTAGTGATCTACGACTATCTGGTGAACCCGGACATTCTTAACCAACTCCCATCCGGTATCGAGCGCATTTACGTAGGAAAAATAGGAGGCGGCTCGCAGACTCCTCAATCAGAAATCAATTCGCTGTTGATTGCATGTGCGTTGAAGGGTCAGCGCGTGGTGCGGCTCAAAGGGGGAGATCCATTTCTTTTTGGACGAGGCGCAGAAGAAGCTGAAGTCTTGCAGGGGGCAGGTATTCCATTTCAAGTTGTGCCGGGCATAAGTTCTGCGTTGGCCGTTCCTGCGTATGCGGGAATTCCTCTGACCCATCGAGGTTACTCGTCTTCAGTGACAATAATTACAGGCGCGAGTGGCGCCAGCGGCAACTATCAAGCGGTAAATTCTGCGGCTGCGGACACTCTCGTAATTTTGATGGGGATCAAACATCTGCAAGAGATCGCGATGGACCTTATCGCTAATGGTCGGTCTGCCGAAACGCCTGTTGCCATCATTCGATGGGGTTCTTACGAGGGCCAGGAGACTTTGACTGGAACTCTCCGATCGATTGGCCGTTTGGCCCAGGAAGAGGGAGTGCGAGCGCCCGCCGTCATAGTAATTGGTGAGGTTGTAAAACTTCGCGAACGTCTCCAGTGGTTTGAAGAGACGCTTTCGCCCGTTCGGGAAGAGCTCGTGGCTGTCTAGTTAGCCTTTAAATCTCTCCGAATCTCAGCGGTTTCTCTCCGTAACTCAGCGTAGCATTTGAAGCAGGCATGTGAGCCTGACGCAGAGATACGCCAAGAACCGCCGAGGTCGCAGAGTAATCTATCAACTTTCTAAAGCCTTAATCCTTCCGTTTTACCTACTCTAAAAACTCTTTACGAACTCTTTATCCCACTTTTATACCCAAAAACGTAATCTCTTTTTGTCCGACAAAATGGGTCGCTCATAACCGCTGAGACACGCTTTCTGATGAAACACCTGAAGGACGTTCAATTGTCGTACTTGCAAAAGAGAGATATGGGCTACGCGGCCGAGAACTTGCTTCGCATGAGGCGACGTTTGTCCCTTTTACTGCACAAACTCGAATGTCGGGTGTTGATTTTGACGGACGTGAGGTGCGCAAAGGCGCCGCTGACGCGATCCTGAAATATCTTGGTCCATCAAACGAATAACCATACCGCTGATCTCACAACGATTGTTGAAGGAATCGCACGCGATGGAGGCACGCCATTAGTCGTTGCCGAAAATCATTCAGCACTCGGTGTAATTCAACTAAAGGCCATTATCAAAGGCGGAACGGTCGAACGCTCTGATCAGATGAGGCAGAGGAGCATTCGCACCGTGATGATCACGGGAGACAATCCGCTTACCGCGCGGCGACTATCGCGCGTGAAGCCGGTGTCGACGACTTTCTCGCTCAAGCAACTCCAGCAGACAAGATGGCTCTTATAAAGAAAGAGCAGGCAGGCGGCAAGCTGGTGGCGATGACTGGTGATGAGACCAACGACGCGTCGGCTCTGGCCCAGGCCGATGTTGGAGTAGCGATGAACACGGGCACCCAGGCCGCTAAAGAGGCCGGGAACATGGTGATCTCGATTCGAACCCAACAAAATTAATCGAGATTGTTGAAATCGGAAAACAACTATTGATGACTCGTGGCGCGCTGACCACATTTTCGATCTCAAACGACGTCGCGAAATACTTTGCCATTATCCCAGCAATGTTTGCCGTGGCATTTCCGGTTCTTAACGCACTAAAACATCATGGGTTTGCGAACGCCACAGTCGGCGATTCTGTTGGCAGTGATATTCAATGCCCTGATCATTATCGCTTTGATACCGCTGGCATTGAGAGGCGTGAAATATCGACCGATGAGTGCAGCGTCGCTGCTGCGTCGAAACCTACTGACTTACGGCATGGGTGGAATTATTGTGCCCTTCATTGGAATATCCTTTGGTGGTAACAGGTTTGGCCCAGGTCATCTTTCCCGAGCAGGCTAATGGATCGTTGATCAGGAGCTCAGATGCCCCATCTCCTCGTTAGGCGTCTCTACGTAGACCGCATACCAAACACTTGCCAAACGTCCAGCGATGCGCGAACCAACCCGCAGAAGCTTCTTGGCACTCCCTCGCGAGGCCATGGCCACTATCACTCTTTCGGGAATCACTGCTTGCTCGAGACCTTCGCGCTGCCGGTAGTCGTGGGCCATCGTCGCCTGGTCTGTGGCAATTTGCCGCAACGCGAGCTCGCGAAGTGCGGAAAGGTTTCCCTTGCGGAAAAAGTTGTTAAGGGCTTGCTCGATTTTTAATAGGTCAGCCATTTTCTGCTCCTTCTTATTTTCATTCGCGTCCCTCAGCTGCTGGCGGCACATGAAGGTCTTTCTAAGAAGACGGCATTAGCAGTTTTCTCGTCCGATGCATTGTCGTCAACCGCATACGCCACTGAGGAAATACTGCTCGTACTTGCGGTTGCTGCAGTTTATGGACAAGCGGGCGCATTCAAGTACGTCGTGCCCGTCTCAATTGGCATCGGAGTACTCCTCGTTATTGTCGCTATCAGCTACAGGCAAACGATTCATGCCTACCCGTTTGGAGGTGGGGCGTATATCGTTGCCAAGGAAAACCTTGGCACAAAAGCCGGACTCGTCGCCGGAGCCTCACTATTAGTTGACTATGTGCTCACCGTCGCCGTGTCCATTGCGGCCGGAGTGGCTGCAATCACTTCGATGGCCCAGGGAACGCGTTACGCCTGGTTGGACCAGCACAAGGTCGTGCTTTGCCTGATCTTTATTGGCTTCATGTTCACTGGTCCGATGGCCTGGTTTTATTACGTGGTCCAGGTGGCAACTGCCTTGATTCTTGTGCTGGCGGCCAATACTTCTTTTGCTGACTTTCCGCGACTCGCCAGTCTCCTTGCTCGAGATCGTTTTCTGCCGCGCCAGTTTGCCACTCGCGGCGACAAACTAGTCTTCTCTAATGGAATTGTGATCCTGGCGATCTTCGCAAGCGTTCTGACAATTGCCTTTGGTGGTGATACCAGCAGGTTGATTCCGCTTTATGCTGTCGGCGTTTTTCTTTCTTTCACGCTTTCGCAATCAGGCATGGTTCGACATTGGCTCAAAGATCGGCCAACAAAGAAAAATGGACAACGACGAAAGGATGACATTCATTACACGCAAAGCACTATTGACTCGGAAACGCTTCCGGATGTGGAGTTGAATAACTCACGGGAAGCAAGCTTCGTAACAGATGAAGTGACTGATCCTTCGCACTGGTTGAAGTCAATGGTAGTGAATGCAGTTGGAGCATTGGCCACCTTCATTGTCCTCTGTGCCTTTATCGCAACCAAGTTTATTCACGGCGCCTGGATAGTAGTGGTTGTTGTTCCGCTGTGGCTGTTCATGTTTCGGGCAATTCACAGCCATTATGTCGGGGTGGCCCGGCAACTTTCTACCGGGGGACTCGATGAGCTGCGACCCATCAAGCACACTGTTATCGTACCAATCTTCGGCATTCATCGCGGCGTGATCACAGCGCTTCAGTATGCCAAGTCAATCGCACCCGGTCATGTCCAGGCTGTCTATGTGGATTTCGCTGAAGAGGCGACGGCCAAATTACGAGAAAAGTGGGAGCGCTGGGGTGCCGGAATCAACTTAGTTGTTCTTCCATCGCCTTATCGAGAGCTGACGAAACCGTTACTGCGTTACATCGCGCGGCTGGAAAGACGGAATCACAACGATGTGGTGACCGTGTTGTTGCCGGAATTCGTACCCGCGAAATGGTGGCAACACCTGCTTCACAATCAAAGCTCCTTAATGCTCAAGGGGGCGTTGCTCTTTAAAGAAAGAGTAATAGTGATTAGTGTGCCGTATCACCTCAGAGGATAAGCCCAAAAGTTCCTGGTACGATCTGTTACACTCTCCACGTTTCTACCGAAAAACTGTGCCGCTTTTAGTTGGATCCGTAGAGGTTCGTATTCAACCCGCGGCAGTTTACGGGAATCGGGTCAATGGGCAGATAGAGATCCGCAAATGAATCTTAAGACTGATGTACTAATCGTCGGCGCTGGCCCAACGGGTCTCTCGCTGGCAGCCCAGCTAAGTAGATACGGTATTGATTGTGTCATTGTCGAAGCAAACAAGAGTATTACGCCATATTCAAAAGCTATTGGTGTGCAGGCTCGTACACTTGAAATTTATGAGCAGCTTGGTCTCGCACAGCGGGCCATAGATGAGGGAACCATTGCCGGAAAAGGACGCTTGATTGTTGCTGGTGAGGTGCGTGGCGAGATTGAGGTGTCGAAGCTTGGCGAGGGTTTGAGTCCTTATCCGTTTGTCCTCATGTTAGAGCAGAGTAAGAACGAGCGGCTGCTCTACGACTATTTGCAGCGACAGGGCAGACAAGTGAACTGGCAAACCACCCTCAAGACCTTTTCACAGAACCAATCAGATGTGATTGCACAAGTCGAAACCGACGAAGGTCTATCGCAAACCATTCAGGCGCGATTTCTGGTCGGTTGTGACGGTCCAAAGAGTTTGACGAGACATGGGCTCGGGTTGTCGTTTGAGGGCAGCACGTTCGAGAGAACGTTTTATGTCGCGGATGCGAAAGTCGATTGGCACTTTAGTCACGATGCGGTCCATATCTGCTTGTCGCCCGATTCCTTCGTAGTTTTCTTTCCACTAAAGGGAGAAAACCGCTATCGCATCGTTGGAGTTTTTCCTGAAGGGTTCGAGAAGAGTGAAAGCGATATTCTGTACGAAGAGATTGAATCAAGGATCAAAGACGAAGCTAAACTCCAACTCGAAATTCGTGATGTAGAATGGTTTTCGACTTATAAAGTTCATACACGTCACGTCAATAAGTTTTCGCAAGGCCGCTGCTTTCTGGCTGGTGACGCGGCACATATTCATTCACCCGCCGGCGCGCAGGGAATGAACACAGGAATTCAGGACAGTTACAACCTGGCATGGAAGTTGGCGCTGGTGATTAGGGACCAGGCCCACGAGAAACTGCTCGAGACGTACAATGAGGAGCGGCTCGAAAACGCTGATCGTCTACTTAAGACAACTGACCGCCTCTTCGAGTTGGTCGCCGGCTCAGAATGGCTGCTTTCATTCGTGCGGATGAACATCTTTCCGCCTCTTGCTAATTACATTTTGAGTTTTGATCTCGTCAAAAGAAATCTTTTTCCTTTGCTCTCTCAGATTGGGATCAATTATCGCACCGACTCGTTAAGCAAACATGGAGACGATGCGCGATTCCAGGTGAGGGCCGGAGATCGAATGCCTTATTTTCTGGTTGATGGCAAGAGCATTTACGAGAATCTTCGTCAGCCAAAATTTCATCTCGTCGCGTTTTCGAACCCTCCGGCTGAAGTTCAAATGACTGCGGCTGAGCTTGGAGAGTTCGCGGATCTGATTAAATTTGAAAGTTTCCCCCTGTCGCCCGAGGCGACGGAGGTGTTTGGTTACGATAGTTCGTTCAGCGTTTTTCTTAGACCAGACAACTATATCGGGTTTATTTCATCGCAAGACCCGCTCAATGAACTGCGAAGCTATCTTAAGGACCAGGTTTTTCTTGGGAGTGGCCTAATCTAAGTTTTCTCCGTACGAACCTTTGTGCTTTCTGTGACTATGGTGGAGAGACGGCCCAAGTTTCCACCACCGAGACACAGAGAGCACAATGGTTCGCGCAGAGAAAGGCAGCATAAGACGCCACTCACTGCATTCATTGATTAAGTACCTACGAAAAACTATCTCACCGCGTTTGCCTCGCACCCTTTCATCTCGTATCTTACGGCCCCTACAAGTCAAACAACTAAGAGGAACGAAACGACATGGTTCATCATGCGGTGTCAGTCATGGGCTTCATGATTTTCGCAGGAATGGCGTGGTTGCTTTCGAGCAATCGACAAAAGATCGCGTGGCGCACTATCGCCTGGGGTGTCGGTCTACAGTTCCTGATCGGTTTGATAATTTTTCGTTTACCGATTTCGCAACGACTCTTGCTCTGGCTGAACGACGCTGTGTTGGTCCTACTCAATGCCTCAAAGGCCGGATCATTGTTTCTCTTTGGACCACTCGCAGCGAGTCCGGGTGAGTCGGGCTCAATTGGATTCATCCTCGTCTTTCAGGTACTACCGGTAGTAATTTTCTTTGCAGCCTTCACGGCGATGTTATATCACCTGAGAGTGTTGCAAATTTTCGTGCGACTCTTTGCGAGGCTCTTTCACCGGACGATGAGAATCAGCGGAGCGGAGTCACTCTCGAGTGCTGCTAACATCTTTGTGGGGATTGAATCCGCTCTCGTGGTTCGACCCTATCTCGAAAAGATGACGCGCTCAGAGTTGTTGCTAATTTTGACTACGGGGCTAGCGACGGTGGCGTCGAGTTCACTCGGAGTTTACGTTGCATTTCTCACCGGCGTATTTCCCCAGATTGCGGGACACCTTATTTCAGCTTCGATTCTTGCTATTCCTGCTTGCGTAGTAGTGGCCAAATTAATGATACCGGAAACCGAAACGCCGGAGACGCTCGCGGCCGTTCCTCCCGAAGATGAGTCGACGCGGTCCAAAAGTCTAATAGGTGCGATCATCGAGGGAGCGATGGACGGGTTGAAGTTGGCGGCCGGGATTTCAGCTTTGCTGATTGCAATTCTGGGAATTGTGGCACTGATAGATAAAATACTTGGGGTAGGGAGTTCATGGTTTGGAATGAGCGAACCGCTTTCGTTAGTACGAATCCTGGGCTGGTGTTTTTATCCGTTCGCCTTTCTGCTTGGGTTGCAACAAAGCGATGTACCGACAGCGGCACGCTTGCTTGGAGAGCGAGTAATATTGACTGAAGTCTTCTCATACAACCATCTAGCCCAATTAATTTCGAGTGGGCAAGTCACTGATCCTCGGACCGTGGTAGTCTTGAGTTACGCACTTTGTGGGTTCGCACATGTGGCGGCAATGGCAATCTTCGTAGGCGGTACCGCTGCGCTTGCCCCTGCGCGCCGCGACGATCTTGCGAGTCTTGGTTTGCGAGCGTTACTCGCAGCCACGCTCGCGACTTTAATGACCGGGTGCGTTGCCGGAATTTTCAGCAGCGGCGAGGGCATTTCGTTGTTAAGGCCCGTTTGACTGAAGGATGACCAATGAATATCAACGATCGTCCGGCGACTGACGAGCAACCAGTCCCGCGCATCGAGTTTCGGAATGTTTCACTCGCCTATGACGACCTCGTCGTGCTTGATGATGTGAGTTTTAAAATCTGGCCCGGCGAGTTGACATTGCTGCTAGGCGAGTCTGGCGGAGGTAAATCAACCGTAATCAGACTCGCGCTCGGTCTCGAAAAGGCGGACAGCGGAGTCATTCTTATTGAAGGCGAGGACATTACAAAGCTTCCAGAGGAAGAGTTGGATCGCGTTCGCGAAAGAATGGGCGTGGTCTTTCAGGAGGGCGCGCTGTTTGATTCGCTCACCGTTTTCGAAAACGTAGCTTACCGTTTAGAAGAACATGGTCAGGATCAAACCACCATCGAGCACACGGTTGGTGAAATGCTAAAGTTTGTCGGACTCGAAGATTCAGCTGACAAATTGCCGGCCGAACTCTCCGGAGGCATGAAGCGACGAGTGGCGATTGCGCGCGCAGTGGTGGACGAGCCTGAGATTATGCTGTTCGATGAACCGACCACCGGCCTGGATCCACCCACAGCCGGAACAATTTGTGAGTTGGGCCTAAAACTTCGCGACGTCCTGGGAGTAAGCTCCATCTGGGTAACACATCGCATCGAGGATGTTCGCTACTTAACCTCCAAGTATCTGTCTATAGATGCAAACAAGCAGATTGAAGTAGAAGATGAAGGAGATCGATTGCGCTTGGTAAACACTAGAGTTGCCATACTGCATCATGGAAGAATTATTTTTGAAGGAACGGACGAGCAACTGTGGCAGTCAAAGGATCCTTTTATTCTCAACTTTCTGGAATACGATTCAATCAACCACGAATCGGTCGACAAACCGCTGTAGGGGTGGC
>DATIBX010000688.1:0-9331 GCA_035457105.1 Pyrinomonadaceae bacterium | reverse complement strand
GAAAGGCTTCTGCAGTACGGGGCGGAGGTCGATGCTCATCGTGACGATGGTTTCACCCCGCTGTTACTGGCAACTTTTTTCGGTCATCTCGAAACCGTCCAGATGCTGGTGGAGCATGGCGCCAACCTGGACCAGACAACTCGCTGCGGAAACTCTGCCGAAGGCTGGGCCAAAGCCCGAGCTTTTGCAGAACTTGCCGAGTATCTGCACGATGCACGTCGCGTTCGCAAAACGCCTGCTCCTGTGCTGTTTAAATCCAGCCCTGAGCGAACTCCGACAAAACCGGTGGTGGTCGCAGGAGTCTTTTCAGATCAGGCGAGGAAGTCGAGCGCAGAACCTGCTTTGCAGCCCCAACCTGAAATAGCCGAACCAGAAATAAAGCTTCCAGAAGTCAGAACGTTAAAAGATCCGCCGGAAATCTGGGAATTGGTCCATTCGGCGCCTCCTCAATTTAGTCCGGGAACTGCCTTTATCACTCGAGCGACATCGAGTTGGACAAACCGCATTTTGTTTTTACTGTTTCTTTGCGCCGTTGCGATGGGTAGCGCGTATGCGATCATGAAGTTTCGCAATGGACCAAAAGCGAACCTTCCCGTTGAATCCGCGAAGACTGTTCCGGCTCCAACTGAGACTAAGCCAATTGCCACTACGCCAGGGGCAATCGAACAATCGCAACCTACCTCCGTCTCTACACAATCAAACGAACCGATTGTTTTGCCTGCGACAGACCAAAATATTGCGAACGCTCCGGCTGGTCGTATTCCTGGCAACGGAAGAGCGGCAGGAAAACGCATTAGAGTAATTGAAGCAGGCGATTCGCCCAACTTCGACAATACGGTCAAGAGTGTCAATGAAACGCCACCAATCGCACCTAAGCCTCCAGAGCGTTCAACATCTGAGACAGCCGATTCATCGGTGAAAAAGAAAGTGGCCCCGGGCGGCTTGAGTCCACAACTCATAGGACCAGCATCGCCTGGCCCCACTCCAAAGCCAAAAGTGATTCAGTGGCCTTAACTCCGGCCAAGACAACCTTTACTTTTTGGTCGCCTCCCAGTTAGCAACAAATCCTTCGGTGCGAAACTCGCCTATCAGCTTGTCACCTTTCAACTCACCGTTAATTACAATCGATTCGTGTTTCTGAAAGTCCAGCGTGAAGTTCAACTTTCCTTTTTCAAACTTTCCGTCGCGAATTGTTCCCAACCCCGTATGATCCGAGTTTGCCGTGCCGGTAATTTTGTCTCCGTCAAGTTTGAGGACGAATGAGGCCGGCGTGGTGTGTCCATTCACAAAGAATGAGACGTTCCATTCACCCGATATTAGATCGTCTGCTGCCGCCTCGTGTGAGAAATGACTGGTCATCAGGCGGTCGTGATGACGAGCGATGGCCGAGCAGGCAGAGATTAAAAAGATTGAGAGAATTAGACTGCAGAGTGTAAGCGACATTCTCATGAAAATAACTTCTCCTGTGCTGATTTCTTACGGCGGTACACTTTACGCCAAATCCCTGTCGCTTGTTTTGGAGTTTTTTGGGAAGAGGAGAGTTCTTGAACAAAAGCGCTTCAGATGTTTAGAAACCCAGGGTCCACTCTTGTCGCGAGGCAGCACCAACTCGTTCTCTCTAAGAAAGAGCCGTACAAGTTCTTAATTCGAGTGATTTAGTTCGTGCGATTTAGTTCGCGTGATTTCGCGGATCACCTGTCACTCTCTGAGAAACCCATCCACGAAATTACACGAAACAACACATAGACGACGCTCAGTGGATATTCCTACGGACTACAACAATCGACATATCGTCTACGACCGGCCGCGTAGCAGCAAAATCCTGAACGGCTCCGAGTACTGAAAAGACTGCAGATTCAGCAGGCTCTGACTGGTTCCGGCGCAACTCTTCCTCAAGACGCAAGGCGCCGAACTCTTCTTCGGAACTGTTGAGTGATTCCAAAACCCCGTCAGAGTAACCAAGTAAAACGTCGCCCTGACCAAGCTCTACGGAGCCTCGCACGTACGGGGCATTCGGTATCACACCCAGCAACAATCCACCTTCGGAAAGGCGCTCCATCGTTCCGTTCTTACGCAATAGGAGCGCTGGAGGATGACCGGCACTACAGTATTCAAACTTACCTGTAACAGAGTCGAGTCGGGCTACAAAAAGACTGGCAAGTGGAACCATCGGCGTCATCAAACAGACATCACGGTTTACGCCGGCAACAATGAACTCGGGTTCTGAAGATACGGCCGCACGCGCACCTACGAGGCCCACCAGGTGCGTGGTCCACATCCCTGCTGCCAGGCCTTTACCGCAAACATCTCCGAGGGCCAGGATGATGCCATTCCGAGTCTCTTTAATCGTGAAGAAGTCTCCGGCCAGGTGGCGTATGGCAAAGATCTCACTCGCGATATCGAAATCCCCGTAACGCACGAGCCGCGGCGCACAAAGGCGCCGGTGGACCTGCGCGGCCTCAAAGATAGCCGTGTGCAATTCGGCGTAATCCTTTTGGAGCGCCGATAGTTTAGTCTCGAGCTCGTTTACTCGGGTTCTTCTGAATGCTCTACGTTGCGAAGTTGACGTTCTCAGATCAAGCGCACGTCGAGCGCCTAATGCACCATTGTATACAGCTTGACTCATGGGAGATTAACCTCATCCAACAAACTTGTATCCACTACCGTGAATGGTAAGAATGAACCTTGGCTCTTCAGGATTGGGTTCGAGTTTCTGTCGTAAATGAACTATATGCGTATCAACCGTTCGCGTATTGGGATAGTTTTCATAACCCCAGACCGCATCGAGCAACTTGTCGCGTGTCAACGTCTCGGCCGGGTGGGCCACAAAGTAAGCGAGTAAGGCAAACTCTTTGGCCGAGAGTTCAACCTGTCGTCCTGCTCTTAAAACCTGATTACTGCGAACATTGACTTCAACGTCGCTAAATCGATAGATCTCTGCAGACGGTGTGTGCGGAGTGGCACGTCGCAGTACAGCCTTCGCGCGAGCCATCAATTCTCTGATTGAGAAGGGCTTGGTTACATAATCATCTGCTCCCAACTCAAGTCCAACCACCTTGTCGATCTCCTGACCCCGAGCCGTTAACATGATGATGGGAATCGCGGGCCGTCTGCTTTTCAACTGCTTACAAACATCTAAGCCACTCATGCGCGGCATCATCACGTCGAGCACCACCAGGTCCGGCTGGTCATTGATTGCTTTCTCCAGGCCTTCAACTCCGTCGTTGGCGCTGATGACTTCGTAACCTTCGTACTCGAAATTGTCTCTCAGACCGGCCACCATCGCCGGTTCGTCCTCGACAATCAAGATTCGAGTTTTAGAAACGCTGGCATCTTTGTTTACTGGTCCACCTGCATCAAGTTGATCGCCACCATTTCCATTTGAGTTGAAGTTTGATTTTGTTTTCATTTACGTTACTCCGTTTTGGAGTGCGACGGCCGGGCGTCGCGTTTGTTATATCGGAGTGCTTTATCTACCGATGCTTGTTTATTTAGTATCGACGACCAACGAGATACTTATTAAAGCGCCGCAGCGCACTCCAGGGTTAAGCCGTGGCCAAGGGCAGAGAAAGAATAAATCGACTTCCCTTACCTGGCGTGCTTTCGACTGCGATTTCTCCACCATGAGCTTGAGTAATATGTCGTACCAGCGATAAACCAAGCCCACTTCCCTTCGTGTTATGAACGAGTGGGTCGCCTGCTCTATAAAACTTCTCAAAAATCTTCGTTAAATCGCGTCTGGCAATCCCAATACCGTGATCGGCAACTTCTAATTTCACGACTCTATCTTCGCGGTAGAGTTTCACACCGAGAAACTTATCATCACTCGAGTATTTCAGCGCATTATTGACGAGGTTTACTAATGCTCTGGCAATTGCTTCTCGATCGACCTTCACTACTGGCAGATTCGTATCGATGTTCTCTTCCAAAGCAAAGCCCTGTTGCTCAATCTGATAACGATATGATTCAAGAGTGTTACGCACCAACTCGGCAATGTCAGTCTCGCGAAACTCATACTCTTTTCGGCCAGCCTCGATACGAGAAAAATCGAGGATATTATTAATGAGGGCCGTTAACCGCTCGCTCTCTTTTCGAATTATCCGGTAATACTGTTCCTTCTTTTCAGCGGTGTTAATTCGTCCAAGCTCAAGAGTCTCTGCATACAACCGGATTAGAGCTAACGGCGTTCGCAGTTCGTGCGAAACGTTTGAAACGAAGTCCGACTTCAATCTGGCCAGGGCCATCTCTTTACTGACAACATGCTTAGTAAGGAGAAGGCCAATCACTGTCATTAAAGACAGAATTCCCAGGATCACTAAACTTCTATGAAGCCACGTCTTGCCCAGTTCTTCAACGCTGGTGCCCTGGTACTTGATACCCAAAGCAAGTCCGCGAAACATATCATCCAACTTCCGAGATACTTCTGGTTTCCCTTCGTTCCAACCGGAAGTTTTTGCGAGTGGACGGGCCTCGTATCCACCATCCATCTCGGAGGGATAAAGGATCATAGCGATTGGATAACCACCCTGGTCGGTTGGTTTCTTCGTAGCAAATTCCTGAAGTACTTCGGGAAAAAACTCTTTCTTCAGATAGTAGGGATCAAACATGATTCCGCCGAGCACATTTCTATCTGGTATTGCTGGAAAGACAAATAGAGCGCTCGTGCTGAACTTCTCGCCATCCATTCGCTTTGTTTGCAGTGATGGCATGAATGAGATGGTCCGCGATCTCTTGTGCAATGATTCGGCCATCTTGTCCATCCGGAACCACTCTGGAAAGCTTTCGGCCATCATGTCGTGTTCTTCGTGAACATACTTGTCTCCCATCATTTGGGAGGGCTGTGTGCGAATCACAAAATTCTTGCCGTCATATAAGAAGGCGTGGGTAATCCAGGGTTTCTTAGCAAGGATTGCATCCAGTTGTTTTTCTAAGTCTGTTTCACTGCAGTAAGGATCGGGAAATTGCTCTCTGACTTCTTCCACCATCGCGTAGGCTTTTTTATTCATACGCTTTTCGGTTAGGGCGAGCGTCTCCTGAAACTCACGGTGGATGGCAGCTTCCAGCACCTTATCGCGTTCGAAAGCTCTCAGCTGGCTAAAATTAAGGAAGATAAGTCCTGCGGCGGGCAGAAGAACGGCAACTCCGAGAGTGAGTATTAGCCGGTAGCGATTGAAGCCCCCTGGGACCTTCTGTCTATGCAATTTCATCTTCGGACCTCAAAAGGAATCGCAATTAACGGGGCCTAGCATACGCTCACTCCCGTTAAGACGAGTTAAGACGAAGTAAAAAGATGTTAAGAATTGTGAACTTCGTCAAGCAGGACGAGTGCGTTACAGCGAGCGAAGCGACCCGATGCCTCACGAATTTTCATCCCTTGAGTATCTGGATAACTTCGTAGAGTGTGCCATCGGGTCGCTTCGCTCTCAGTACTGAACGCGTCTAAATCAATGCATCGCGACAGGGCCTTTTTTGGCTCGGACCCGCTTAAAAAGGAGGACCAGGGGCACACAGATTACACAGACAAATGCCAGCATCCGGAAGTTATCAATATAAGAGAGCACCATCGCCTGTCTTGCGACCATGCCATAAAGTCCAGCATAGGCCTGTTGCGCTTCATGTGAGGCAGCGCCTCCGGGAAAGGACCCGGTCATCTCATGAATTCTTTGCTGTACGAGCGGATTATAAGGATTGATGTGTTGGCTCAGCGACGCTTGATGTATCTGTCCCCCACGCGACAGCATCGTAGTCATCGCCGCAATCCCCAGACTACCGCCAGTATTTCGCATTAAGTTGAAAACCCCGGAGGCATTACCCATCTGTTGATTTGATAGCGTTCCCATCGCCATCGTTGTTAAAGGAACGAAGATGAACCCCATTGCAAATCCACTGATGATATTGGGCCAGACCACACTACTACTCGAGACTGACAGATTTATGTCGCTGAACATAAACGTGGCATAACCCAAGACGATGAACCCACACATTACCAGATAGCGCCCATCGATCTTACCGATCAAGCGACCCACCAGAATCATTGAAGCAATTGAACCGAAACCGCGCGGGCTCACGGCCATGCCGCTCGCGACTGCCGGGTAACCCATTAGCGTTTGCAAAAAAAGCGGCAATAAGGCAATTGTTCCGTACAAAACAATTCCCATCGCAGTCATCAACAATGTTCCCACTGCGAAATTTCGATTCTTGAGCACGCGCAGATCGACTATTGGCTCCTTGGCCCTCAGTTCCCAGATAACGAAAGTGACCAAGGCCACCGCTGAAAAAATCGCCGCCCAGAGAATCAGATTGGACGAGAACCAGTCTTCTTCCTGCCCTTTGTCCAAAACGAGCTGGAGCGTGCCAAGTCCGAGAGCCATAAAAGCAAAACCAAAGTAATCGATCTTGCCCGGACGTTGATTACGAATGTAGGGCGGATCCTCAATAAACATGTTGGCCATCAAAACTGCCAACACTCCAATTGGAACGTTGATATAAAAGATCCAACGCCACGAGTAGTTGTCAGTTATCCATCCGCCCAATGTTGGCCCAATGATTGGTGCCACAACCACGCCCATGCCGAAGACGGCCATCGCTGATCCACGCTTCTCCGGAGGGAAACTCTCCATCAAAACAGCCTGCGCGATGGGCTGCAAAGCACCGCCTCCTGCTCCTTGAAGTATTCGGGCAACAATCAAGAAGCCGAGACTCCCGGCCGCACCGCACAGTGCGGAAGACAAGGTAAAAATAATTATGCAAATGACCAAAAAACGCTTGCGGCCAAAAAATCTGGATAACCAATTGGTGGTAGGCAGGATAATGGCATTCGAAACGAGATAACTCGTCAACACCCATGTCGACTCTTCAGTAGTCGCAGACAGATTCCCTGCGATGTGAGGCAAAGCAACGTTAGCGACAGAAGTATCGAGCACTTCCATAAACGTCGCTAACATCACTGACGCGGCAATTAACCAGGGGCTGAAGCTGGGAGTCCAGACGGACGGGTCGGAGTTCGCATTTGGATTGCGTTTTGCGAAACGCGCTTGCAAAGAACTTCTGGCGCTCACCGAATCTTAACCTCGGGCTCTACCGACATTCCGGGCGCCAACAGATGCTTCGGATCTGGGGGCTCATCAAAAACGATCTTAACGGGCACGCGCTGCACCACCTTGACATACTTTCCCGTGGCATTTTCTGGTGGCAGCAAACTAAAGCGCGCTCCGGTGCCTGGTTGAATACTGTCGACACGACCCTTAAATGTCTTGTTGGGATAAGCGTCGACTGAAATTTCAACTGGCTGGCCGGGTTGCATCCGTCCGATCTGACTCTCTTTGAAATTTGCAGTCACCCAAACATCACCAGGCACAACTGCGAGCAGAGGCTGGCCCGCTTGAACCAGAGCGCCTTCTTCGACTGACTTGTTCGCGACCCGCCCGGAATCAGGCGCGTAGATCTTTGTGTACGAAAGTTCCAGTTCCGCCTCGTCCAAAGCTGCCTGCAGTTGCTCCATTGAGGCACCGGCAGTTTGCGCTTGTGCCTGGCTGACGGCCACTTGTTGCTGTCCCGTATTGGCTTGGGCCAAGCGACCTAACGCTTCGTTCACTTGGGCCTGGGCTGACCCGACTTGCGATTGAGCTCGTCGCGCAATATCAGCCGCCGTCGTTTGTGCCGACTGCATCTCGTTAACCTGCGATTCTGCGGCGGCTACCTTGTTTTGGGCAGCTTGAACCTGGGCCTCCGCAGTCTTCGCCGTGGCTATTGCCTGGTCCAATCGCTGGCGAGATATTTCATCCTTTGTATACAACTGTTGATAACGCGTGACGTCGGCTTCTGCGCGAACGACTTCTGCCTGTGCAGCTTTGACTTGGGCACGGGCTTGCTCGAGATTAGCGCGGGCCGTTTCGATCGTGGCTCCGGCTTGGTTAACACGAGATCGTTCGGCTGCAGCAGAGGCTGTTGAAGCAGAAACTCCGGAACGCGCTTGCTGCACCGAGGCTGAAGCCTGCTGCACGTTGGCCCTGGTGCTTGCTCGAGCCAGTTCCACTCCAGAACGCGCCTCCTGCAAACGAGCCTGTCCAGCGGTGAGAGCAGCTTTCGCCTGGTCCACCTTCGCCTGGTAATCACGAGGATCGATCTCGACAAGGAGATCTCCTTTATTAACCTGTTGATTGGAGTCTACGTACAGCTTGACTACATGACCTGAAACTTTTGGACTGATCTGAATTACGTGAGCTTCGATAAACGCGTCATCAGTAGATTCATGACTTCGCGCATACAGCCAGTAACGAATGGCCACAATTGCAGCAACGAGCAGAATAATTGCAGCTACCAACAAAAACGCTGGGCGCCTAAACAAAGGACGCTTCCGAACTTCCTCCTCGTGATGTGCTCTTTCCAGGAGAGGTATACCATCGGCGTCAACCAGCGTTCGGTCTCCCGGTTCCTTCTCCTTTTCAGTTTTAACTTCTTCGTCGACAACACTACTCATATGATTTCAACCGTTAGTTATATATAAACCTACCATCTAAATGCTTCTGCACGACCTAATGACGCAGCGAGATTCAGACGCGCCGCATTGTAGGCGGCGAGCGCTTCAACCTGAGAATCTCTCGCGTTTGCGAGAGACGTCTGGGCCGAAATGACCTCCAAATTGTCTGCCACACCAGCGCGAAAACGATCGCGCGACATTTCTAGTTCACGTTGGGCCAATCGGAAAGCTTCATCGGCCGCTCTTACGCGTTCTACTGTAGTATGAAGAGCAGACAACGCCAGTCGAACATCTTCCTCCACCTGGCCTTTAACGCTATTCAACTGTAACTCGGCCTGGTGCTGACGACTTGAAGCAACCGCCAGGCGACCTTGCGTCAACCCGCCATTAAAGACGGGCACGTTCAATTGCACTGCAACTCTTCGAGTGGGCAATGCCGTGTCGGTCGGCGTTATGCCGCTCACCCCATAATCAGCAACAAATTGCAACGACGGGAGCAATTCACCCTTCACAGACTTGCGCTGGAGATCCAATAGGTCTACTTGCGACTGCGAGATCAAAACCTCATTGCGGTTTGTTAAAGCCTGGGCCATTGCAGCGTCTGCAGCCGGCGGCGCTTCATCTACAAATCTCAATGGATCAGTGAGTACAAGAGGCGAACCCAACGGCACTCCGATAACACGTTGCAAGTTAAGTCGTGCTTGCTCTGAAGCGGTATTAGCTTGAGCAAGACCAACTCGCTCCTGAGCCAGTCGAGTTTCGGCTCGCGTTACATCGACGCCGGTAGCAACTCCAGCATTCCTTTGGTCCTGGGCGAGGCTTAGCAACGCTGTGGCAAGTTCGACATTCGCC
>DATIBX010000687.1:0-4111 GCA_035457105.1 Pyrinomonadaceae bacterium | reverse complement strand
GTCGTCAAATAAAAGCCTTCGACTGGGCTGTGCGCTTCGAGGGACGAGCGCGTGAGCTACTGTTAGCCAACCATCACGAACCACTCATTGAGTACGAGACTTTAGGGCGTGACGCCGCTTTGTCTGTTCCGACTCCCGAGCATTACTTGCCTCTTCTATACGTGATCGCGCAACAGAGAGACGGCGACGAAGTTAGTTTCCCGGTAGAGGGATTTGATGGAGGGTCAGTCTCGATGCTTACAGTCAGAATCGGCTGATGGAAAATTTTCTGAAGTCCACGAAAAGTCATAAGTGATACTCGCCATTCGATTCCGGCTGTGTGAGCCGCTAGTAATCTGGCCTGGTGATATAGATGTTATTTTGCTTGCCCATAACGTTACTCCAATTCTCCTCGTCGCGACTCACACGTTTGACCTAAGAGCTTTGCACCCTTTTTCTAGAGGACCGCCCCGGATCGCGCACCACAACCACCGAGCAATGCGCATTCATTGCGACAGTCTCGGAGACGCTTCCTAACAAGAATCGCTTGAAACCGCGCCGCCCATGTGAGCCCACGACGATGAGGTCGGCACCCCATTCTCGCGCCTCTTTCAGAATTAACTCTTTTGGATTACCGGAGCGCACTTCCCCGCTCGCTTTCAATCCGGCCGAGGCCAACACTTGTTCGGCGCTGTCAACCGCTTGCTGGGGTTGAAGTCCGGACGTCTTGATCAGCCACGGTTCTTCCACGCTCAGGATTTTGAACTCGCTTTCAGTGGGCCAGGGTCGCTCGGCGAGTGCCTGCACCGCCGCGATCGAAGTTGGCGAGCCGTCAGTTGCGAGCAGCACCCTTCTCCCGCTGTGCAAAGTGTTCTTGCGATCATCTACTGCGTCACGAACTATCTGAACAGTGCAGGGAGCGGCAGTTACTACTGCTCTGGCGACGCTGCCGAGCATCCAGTGCGTTACGTCCTTGCGGACATGAGCGCGGACCAAAATCAGATCTGAAGACCACTTGCGCGCAAAAAATGGAATCAGATGTCGCGCGTCACCTCGCGCCACGACCACTTCCGGCTGAATGCCGATTTCTTCAAGCCGCTTGGCGACAGGCGTTATTTGTGCCCCACGCGTTTCCATTTCGCGCTGCACAGCACCCTTCCCGTAGCCTTCTTCGCGCCAAACCTCTTCGGGGACGTCCATGTCTGCGACGACCGAAAGGACGTGCGCGGTCGTGCCCTCGGGCCACGGACGAATTCCTACCGCAGCAACCAGCACTTCGGCCGAAGTCGCCGAATCCACCGCAATCAATAGCTTCATGATTCAAACCTCATCCCACCGTTCGCATGATTTTGGCCAAGCTGTCCGCCTTCATTCTCCCATCTCTCCAGCGCTTCCGTTTCGGCACTCAGTTTGTGGATGTAATAGCCAGTTGCCATCGTTTCTTTCTTACATTTCCTTTCTTTTAATTAGCCTGTGTGCGCGTAGCATCTAGAAATAAGTTAGACGAAATCCCATTGCTTAAATAGGGTGACATCACTTAAGACGAACCAGTGTTTTCACGGCAATCCGCGTGAATGATTGCAGTTTTAGGTGCGAAATGGGCGTGGGAACAGTCCCGGCGCATTTCATGACTGACTATTCGGATGGCCCTGAAATTTCTTCGGTTACCGACGGCTAGCTTAGGGATAGGCAGAGTTTACCGCGTTTAGCTGAGCAAATAAAAGTGTCCATTCCTGCTTCTCCTCTTTGCCTTTATCCATACGGAACTCCCGGGCACTTCTTGGAAATTGGCACAAATAGCGTTAATCGCGCCAATTAGAAACAGAGATTTGGCGCAAATAGTCGCTAATCGCGCCAAAAACATGCTAAAGTTATGGCGCGAATAACTTAATCGCGCCAAATACGGCTCGGACCTATGGCGCAAATAGACTATTTGGAATCACGCAGATGGAGAGAGAACCTCATGCCTAAACCTAAGAAAATGGCGACCAACATCCAGGAGCAATTGTTTAGGCATCTCGGAAACGCCCCCGATGGCCTTAAAACTGATGAACTATCCGCTCTAATTGGTGATGCGACAAGTCGCAGATCACTCCAAAGGCGTCTATCAGAACTTGTCCAAATCGGAAGGTTGATAAGTGAAGGAGGCGGAAGATCAACGCGCTATCGCCTGCCGACCAGTACTCCGAAAACTGCAACAGCAGAGAATTACGTTCCACTGTCACCGTCCGGCGCTAACGTGCAACAACTTGTGCGAAGACCACAAACAGAGCGTACGCCGGTGGGTTACAGCTGCGATTTCCTGGATCAATACCGGCCAAACGAAAGCAGTTATCTAACACCGGAAATAATTGCATCCCTCACTCGCATTGGAGCAACGCCCGACGTCGAACGACCGGCAGGAACTTACGCTCGTCATATTCTTAATCGGCTGCTGGTGGACTTGTCCTGGGCCTCTTCTCGCCTCGAAGGTAATACATACTCGTTGCTTGAAACCGAGCGATTAATCGAACTAGGTGAGGAAGCACAAGGGAAAGATGCAATCGAGACTCAAATGATTCTGAATCACAAGGACGCAATCGAATTCATCGTGGAGCAGGGGCAGGAACTAGCTTTCGACCGCCAAACTGTTTTGAATCTTCACGGGCTGCTATCAGACAATCTCTTGCCGGATCCGGGCGCCGGCGGTCGGCTGCGCCGGATTGGTGTCGGCATTCGCGAGTCGGTCTATCTTCCTCTTGAAATACCACAGTTGATTGATGAGTGCTTTCAGCAAATAGTTGATACAGCCACTGCGATTCGCAATCCATTCGAGCAAGCATTCTTTGCCATGGTCCATCTTCCTTATTTGCAGCCATTCGAAGACGTCAACAAACGGGTTTCGCGACTCGCCGCAAACATTCCCTTTATTCGTAAGAACTTGTCACCACTCTCATTCATAGATGTTCCTGAGCGGGCCTACCTTGAAGGACTATTAGGAGTTTACGAGCTCAACCGAGTCGATCTTTTGCGTGACGTTTTTGTGTGGGCCTATCAACGTTCTGCTCAACGCTACGCTGCGATTCGTCAATCACTGGGAGAACCAGACAGATTTCGACTAAGGTTCAGGAATGAACTGACAGAAGTAGTTGGGGAGATAGTACGTGGTGGGCTAGCGTCAACCGTCGAGACGGTAACAGAGATCGCAACGACCCGTGTGCCTTCCGAGCATTTGGATGATTTTGTCCGAATGACACTAAGAGACCTGGAAAATCTTCACGAAGGCAATTTCGCGCGCTTTCGACTGCGACCTTCAGAGTACAGCGAATGGCGACGACTCTTTCCGCTCAAGAAAGGTACAAACCTGTGATTTCTTCCCCTGCGTTGCGTACACACTGGGAACGGAGTTGCTCAGTATTGCATCTTCAGCCCTGTTGAAACGACAATGCCATCGCATCAATGCGTCGATTACGTCGTGCACTCTGGCTGACCCTTCTCTTCCCCCTGTTGCTGAGCGGCAGTGGGGCCCTTGCGCTTGATTCAAGGAGAGAGCTTTCTCAGTTCAACCTCGAAGTGTGGCTCACTGAGAACGGGTTGCCGCAGAACACTGTTCACGCAATTGCTCAAACCGCGGATGGCTATGTTTGGATCGGCACTGAGGGTGGGTTGGCCCGCTTCGACGGCGTAAAATTTACTATTTTCGATAAGCAGACCACTCCAGAGTTAAAGAGCAATTACATTCGGACGCTATTAGCAGATCGGCAAGGCGCTCTTTGGATTGGCACGGCGCAAGGCCTGGTCCGCATGGTGAATAACAAATTTACGGTGTTCACCCGTGATGATGGACTTCCCAGCGAAACCATCCAGGCCATTTATGAAGATCGTGAAGGTAACCTCTGGGTCGCAACTGCGAACGGCCTGGGCCTATTAAAGAGCGGCGGGCTTACCACGTTCACCACTAAAGAGCGATTGATTAGCGGCAGCATCCAGGCGTTATTCGAAGACGCCGGCGGTGCGCTTTGGATCGCTACGCCCTACGGTGTAGGCAGAATTAAGGACGGTAAGTTTACGAACTACACGGTCCGCGATGGGCTTGGCAGTAACAGTGTCAGGGCAATCCAACAGGATCGGAGCGGCCGCTTATGGTTCGGTT
>DATIBX010000686.1:0-7576 GCA_035457105.1 Pyrinomonadaceae bacterium | reverse complement strand
TGTCCGGACATTCGAAATGGCACAGTATTAAACACAAGAAAGGCGCGCTCGATGCCAAGCGCGGCAAGCTTTTTACTAAGTTTATTAAGGAGATCACGGTTGCCGCCAGGACCGGTGGTGGTGACCCAGATGCCAACGCTCGCCTGCGCAAAGCCATCCTCGACGCAAAGGGTGGCAATATGCCCAACGACACGATCGATCGCGCCATTCGTCGGGGCACCGGCGAGGAAGAGGGCGTGAACTACGAAGAGATCACCTATGAAGGCTATGGTCCAGGCGGCGTCGCTTTGCTGATCGAGTCAATGACGGATAACCGTAATCGAACCGTCGCCGAGATTCGCCATATCTTTTCAAAAAATGGCGGC
Source organism: Pyrinomonadaceae bacterium (assembly GCA_035457105.1). Lineage (GTDB taxonomy): Bacteria > Acidobacteriota > Blastocatellia > Pyrinomonadales > Pyrinomonadaceae > PSRF01. The sequence continues at coordinate 7,211 of DATIBX010000686.1, read as the reverse complement.
AACCTCGGGGAGAGTGGATCGGTGGGTTGGATGTTTGAAAAGAAGGGTTATATCGTCGTCGAAAAAGCTGCAAAGTCTGAAGACGAATTGTTTGAGCTTGCAATCGAAGCTGGTGCTGACGATCTGCGCGATGATGAAGACAACTTTGAGATCATTACTTCACCCGAAGCGTTCGATGCGGTCCTTACAGCGGTGAAGGGAGCAGGTGTTGAGCCGCACGTCGCAGAGGTTGAGATGGTCCCACAGAACTACATTCGCCTGGAAGGTTCGGACGCGCGTCAGATGTTAAAGTTGATGGAAGCTCTTGAAGATCATGACGACGTGCAGAAGGTCTCCGCCAACTTCGATATTAGTGAGGCAGACATGGCTGCCGCTTAAAAGAGAGAATAGAGGTCCTATTTTTAAGAATAGGACCTTTAGGACCTATAGGAGCTATTGTTTTCCCTCTCTCACTTCTTCAATTAACTGCAAAGGCAATTGATTAAAGATTTTCCATATCTCATTTTCCATTTTTCATTTTTCATCTCACGGTGTCCTGGGTTGTCGCCGCGTGAACATCAAGTCTTGTAGCTGCTTCTCGTTGTTACCCGTCGATAAACTAAGAATTTGAAAAAAAGGAAAATGAGAAATGGAAAATGGTATATGGAAAATGAAATCCAATAATGTTATCAGCGCTTGCTGCCACCCGTCTCGCCAGCATGCTCTTCCGCGGCTGCTTCGGGCGTTGCCTCACGTACTCGTTCGCCCATCACCACTAGCACATTGTGAGTCTGACCATCTCCAGTTAGTGGTATATCGTCGCTGTCCAGAACTACACCATCGAGTTCCACCTGTGCGACGCCCCGACTGAAGCCGGATGGATTTTCAACTTTGATCCGGTACACGCCATCCTTCCGTCGATAGGTGACCTCAAAGTCTCTCCACCATCGAGGCACGGCCGGGTCGATCAGCAGTCGATTGCCCGCCAACTTGAATCCCAAGATTGATTCCAATCCGGCACGATACATCCAACCAGCAGAACCTGTGTACCAGGTCCAACCACCTCGCCCCGTATGAGGAGGTACCGCGTAAACATCTCCAACGGCTACGTAAGGTTCGACTTTGTACTTGTGTAAACCGGCGCGTGTGGAAGCGTGATTGATCGGGTTAAGCAGCGAGAAGAGCTCACCGGCCTTTTCGCCGTCCCCTAACATGGAAAACGCAATGAGCGTCCAGATTGCTGCGTGAGTGTATTGACCGCCGTTTTCGCGGACACCCGGCACGTAACCTTTGATATAGCCGGGATCGAGCGCGCCCTTATCAAACGGCGGGGTGAATAAAATGACTAATCCGTCTCCTCGCCGTATTAGGTACTCTTCGACGGCCGCCATGGCGCGGCTCATACGGTAATGGTCCGAAGCACCGGAGATTACCGACCAGGATTGCGCGATCGAATCAATCCGGCATTCTTCATTCTGAGAGGAGCCCAGTGGCGTCCCGTCGTCAAAGTATGCCCGGCGATACCAGTCTCCGTCCCATCCCTTTTCTTCGAGGGCCTTCTTGAGATCATCGCAATGCTTCTTATAAGCCTCGACCCGCGTGCCTTCTTGGCGCGATTCACAGTGCGGCAAAAAGCTATTCAGAGTTGTAAAGAGGAACCAACCAAGCCAAACACTCTCGCCCTTTCCGTGCTGGCCTACTCTGTTCATGCCATCGTTCCAGTCGCCGGCGCCCATTAAAGGCAGACCATGTGACCCAACAGGCAAACTTCGATCGAGAGCCCGAGCGCAGTGTTCGTAGATAGTTGCTGTCTCAGTAGCAATCGAGGGCTGTACGTAGGCCTCCTGCTCGTCTTCACGCAAGAGCGGTTGCTCGAGGAAGCCCACGACCTCATCAAGTACCGAAGTATCAGCCGTGACCTTGATATAGAAGGCAGTGACAAAAGGCAGCCATAAGAGGTCGTCCGAAATTCTGGTCCGCACGCCACGACCAGTCGGCGGGTGCCACCAGTGTTGGACGTCACCTTCTTTGAACTGGTGTGATGCGGCTAACAGGATTTGTTTGCGCGCGACTTGCGGAGCGCTGTACACCAGGGCCATTACGTCCTGCAACTGATCGCGGAAACCGAATGCGCCTCCAGATTGATAGAACGCCGTCCTCGCCAAAACGCGGCATGAAAGTGTTTGGTACAACAACCAGCGATTTAACATCGTATCGAGCGCAGCATCCGGAGTCCGAACTTCTACTGCTCCCAGCAGTTGGTCCCAGTAACTCATTACTCTTTCAAAAGCAGCATTGACGTTTCCAGGTTGTTTGAATTTCTCGATCAGTTCCTGACACTTTTCTTTGGTTTCTGCCTCGCCAAGTAAGAAAATCACCTCTCGACCTTCGTGCGGCGCCAGTTCTAACTGGATCTGCAGCGCTGCGCAGGGGTCGAGTCCTGCTCCATCACGGTTCGCCAGGCTGACTCGACGCAGGCCGGCAGGTTGATCGAGGCCTCTGTTTCGTCCAATAAATTCCTTACGATCACAGGTCGCACTGGCGAGTGGTTCATTAGTCGCGTTGAATGCTATGCGCGTAGAAAACTCATTGTTGAAGGGATTCCGGGCGAAGATCGATCCAGCTGCTGCGTCTATCTCGGTGATGATGTAAGGAGCAGAGGATGAGCGGGCCACACCCAGGACCAGTTCGTTGTAATTTGTTATGGAGAGTTTCCGAGTACGGGCCGTCCGATTTCTTAGTCGTAGTAAAGAGATCTTCACCGAAGCGTCCAAGGGTGTAAACAGTAGGAGCTCCTGGGATATCCCATGACTGGTGTGTTCAAAAACTGTGTAACCTTGGCCGTGCCTCACGGTATATGGTTCGTTTTCACGTACGGGAAGTGGTGTCGGCGTCCAAATAGTTCCAGAATCTTCGTCCCGAATGTAAACAGCTTCGCCTGGTGGATCGCTGATCGCGTCATTGGACCATGGGGTTAATCGATTCTCCCGGCTATTTACTGACCAGGTATAACCGGCGCCAGTTTCAGTTACCTGGAATCCGAACTCGTCCTCATTTCCAATCACGTTGGACCATGGCGCCGGAGTCCACTGACCGGCGCCGAGCACGGTAACGTATTCACGGCCACCCTGATAGAAACCTCCGAGTCCGTTGAAAAACGTGAGGTCAGGTCGAACGACCGGAGCTTCAGGATAACTTTGCGACGCAAGCCTGGCGACCAAAGGAGCGGGCAAGGGCTCTTCCACTCGGGGTCGCTCAATCTGGTCCTGGACCGAACCACGGTCGGCGACGATGACAACTCTGGCTACTGCATGGATCAAAATTCGATCAGGTTCGGTTATTTGATCCGAACGCCTGAGATAAACACCACCGGGCTTGTCCTGCAGCCCCTGCAATCCACTCGTACGTATCATCGTCTCCAACTCATGGTGCAGCTGTTGTTGATAGTTAGTCGGACTATCGTTCAGGATAATCAGATCGACTCGCAAACCCTTGTAATGGAGATATTCGTGTCCTCGCACGAGTTTCCGAACAGTACTCAGATCGCCCTCACTGTCGATGCGCACTACGACGATGGGTAAATCCCCACTAATTCCATATGCCCACAAGCTTGACTGCGCCCGGGTGTTAAGAGCCAGAACATGTGGTTGAGGTCGCAGCGATGGATCTGAGTAGACAATCCGGGCTGCTAATCGTTGGAAGAGATGTGCTTCTTCCGAATCGATAGTCAGATGACTCATTTCGACCTGGGCTTTGGTCCAGGCTAGTCTCAACTCACGCTCAAAAATATTTGGGTCGTGATACTTGTCAGCCAGCGCTAAGGCTTCCTCGCGTGAATACGCGACGCCGGTCGTAAACGAGCAGGTGACCGTTTCATTTGGTTGAATGCGAACTCTTCGTCGCAGACTGAAAACGGGATCAAGTACTGCGCCGGTTGTGTTCGAGAGCGGCCGATCTTCCACTACCGCGATTGGATTGTTCGGCGATCTTCCTCGACCAAGAAAGCGCCCACGGTCAGTCTCGTACTGCAAGGCGCCAATTAGTTCACCCTCAATCACAACGACGTGGATCCCCCAAATTTGTTGTTCCTCGCTCGACCTACGGCGACGATGAGCGATCAACGCATTCTCGCTCATGATGCATTCTGTCTCGATGAACAGGTTGCTGAAGGCTGGATGAGCGGCATCGGCCTGCGGTGAGGCCAGCACTATCTCCGAATAACTGGTGAGTTCGATCTCCCTGACACGGGTGGACGTGTTTGTTAAAGAGATGCGACGGATCTCCGCATTATCTTCCGCAGATACAAGGATCTCCATTCTGGTTGTGATACCGGGGTCGGTACGACGAAACTCAACTTTGTCTTCCGAGAAGGCGACATGATAAGAGAGCGGCTTCTTTTGAGTTGGTTGATAACCGGGCGACCAGATCGTGCCACTGCGAACATCGCGCAGGTAAATAAACGCGCCCCAGTTGTCGCGTGTAACGTCTTCGCGCCATCGGGTGACAGCATTGCCATCGCACTGCGAATATCCGGCGCCCGCTGTCGTTACCATGACGTTGTAGCGCCCATTCGACAGGAACTGGGTACGCGGAGTGTCGAGGTGCGGCGAATTGTAAACACGCGTGATCATCCCCTGGAGTGTTTGCGTTACTCGACCGGTCAACACTTCTTCTGCGCGAGGATGGACGGCCGGCACTCCCACTGGTATTCGTTCCTGTAGCAATAATTCGGTTGCCTGGACCACCGGCTCAGAGTGAAATCTCTTCTCGGTGGGATCTTCCTGAAGGATGTTCGCCAGGGCCACCAAACTCATCCCCTGGTGGTGAGTCATGAAAGCCCGAATAAGAACTGAAGACTGGCCCTCGGGCACGCGCTCGCCGGTGAAGTCGATCGACTCGTAGAATCCGTATGGTCCAAGTGCGCCTCTACTTTGCAAACGACGCAGGTTGGTGATTGTCGCATGCGGTGCAATCTCAATTGCCAGAATGCAGCTGTACGGTGCGACCACGAGGTCTTCGATCAATCCTCGTTTTAATCCCAGGCCAGGTACGCCGAATGGTCCATACTGGTAATTGAAGTTGAGATCTCTAACGTTGTAAGCCGCTTCGGATATTCCCCAGGGAACGTTGCGCTCTACGCCATATTCAATTTGACGGTTAACAACCGTTCGATACGTCTCGTCGAGCAAGGTCCCGGGATAGTTCCTCATGACCAATAACGGCATAAGGTACTCGAACATCGTTCCAGTCCAGGAGATCAAGGCTCGTCCGCCATCAACTTTTGCCAGAGGACGGCCCATTCGGAACCAGTGCTCTTGCGGCACGTCACCTTTGGCAATCGCGACGAAACTGGCTAATCGAGCCTCAGAAGCGAGCAGATCGTAGAAGGAATCGTCCGCTTTTGCGGAACTCACGTTGTACCCAATTGGAAAAAGCTTTCGCTCTACGTCAAAGAGGAAGGTGAAATTCATATCCTCGATGATTCGATCGCAAGTGCGCGCCAGCCGGCTTAGACGAGAAAGGAGATCGTTGGATGCGGCCGCGGCTTGTTCAAGCGCTCTCGTTAACCTGGTAGCGGATTGATTAGTAGTCGAGGTCTCGTTGCTTTGCAGCACGGCTATTTGGACCAGCGCGCGATCGCAAATTTGTGGGATGTCAGCAAGTGTCGGAACAACTTTCAGGTGCTCGAGGATTGTCTTCCATTCTTCCGAAGCAGCCGTTCCTTCCGACTCAAGCAGCGCCAGTAGTCGTCCCCAGGTCGCGAGTGTGTCGCCATCTCGCTGACAGGATTGAACCTGATGTTGCAAGGCTCCGACCCACCAACGCAGCTCTTTGAAGTTAACCTCACCATGCTCGTGGGCCAGGGCGTTCACGATATCTTCAATTTCCGACGCACGGCGGCTCAAGGAATCGACGAGCACGAACCATGAAGCGAGGTTCTCATGTGTGTCCATCATCGCCAGCGTGCGACAGGCAGCGACTTCATCACGCAACTGGCTGACAGTTACCACTTCTGTCCGTTGGCGAATTTCACCCAGCCTGGTGACTTCCACTGAGATCGCATCGATAGTGTCAGTTAGTCCTTCAACTACTTTTTTGCTGAAGAGCTTTAAATCCGGTAACTCGACGCAAGCTTGTTTCACAGCATGGAGATGGCCGGCCAGGTTACCGCTGTCGACGGTCGAAATGTATTGTGGCGATAATGGTTCGAGAGTTGTGGTGTCGTACCAATTGAAGAGGTGCCCGTGGAGTTTCTTCAAGCTGGAGACTGTTGAGAGCGTCAACTCCTGTCGCTCTACAAACTCCAGACAGCCGACGTATCCCAGATCTCGAGCCGACGCGGTCGCCAGTAGGAGCAGACCAATGTTAGTCGGCGATGTTCTATGAGCTATGACTGGATTTGGGTCTTCCTGAAAGTTATCGGGTGGCAGCCAATTGTCCTGGGCGCCCACGAACGTCTCAAAAAATCTCCAGGTACGACGCGCGATGACACGGATCAAAGCTTTTTCGTCGGCGGTGAAACTCTGAAGTTCGCGTGAGATGGTCCGGCTTACTAAATAGGCGATCAGAGGAGACGATAGCCAGAGCACACCCAGCCCGGCCATGACCGGCAGCGCAGATCGTTGCAGCAGGAATGTGAGCACGATCGCCACGAGCGTCAACCCGACCGCAGGCATCATGTAGAATAAGAATCCGCCAAAATCCTGGCGGGCCGATCTCTCAGCCTCGGCCGCAGAAACCCACTCAAGTAAGTTCTTATGTGAAATCAGTTTTCGATAGAGCGTCCGCACAATGGCGTCAGCCATCAAGTACGCCTGGTGCGGCAGAAAAAGAAAGGTGAGAATGATCTGGAAAGTGTTAGTACGAATATCACCCCACACGGTCCAAAAGTGGCTGGTCCATGGAATACCTCTGGGATGAATCAGCAAACCAGTGCTTACGTGTAGATAAACCGGAAAGGCAATGTTAAGGAGAACAAACAGACTCCATAAAAGAGGCCGACCGGGAAAGATCGCGCAGGCGGCGATCAGCCAAATGAACAACGATGGCGCAACCAGGCTCCGCCTGATGTTGTCGAGAATCTTCCAGCGGGCAATGATGGGCAGGGTGTTGCGCACATTCCTGCAATTCGAATCTTTAACGGTCGGGAGAATCCAGCTCAGTATCTGCCAATCTCCGCGGGTCCAGCGATGCAGTCTCTTGGAGTATGCTTCGTAGGATGACGGGTAGTC
>DATIBX010000685.1:0-6933 GCA_035457105.1 Pyrinomonadaceae bacterium | reverse complement strand
CCATTTGACGCCTGTTTTCTCTGCGACGAGCGGTGCTGTTAATGGCACTTGATGCGAGACTAGCAAATCGGCTCCGCCGTCTGCCGTCACGGCCATCAACGTATCGGCATAGGTTTCGCGGAGGTGCGGTACGAGCAGTTCTCGAAAGAGGTAACTTGGGCCCCAACGCGCATGCGACACGCGACGTATGATTTCAGCGGACGTTTCAGCGTCAGGCACGGGAAGATCAGGGCGCACTGGATAAAAAGTTATGCCCGCCGCTTCAACTTTCTCGCGGTAAAGCGGCGACGTTGCGATGACCGAAGTGTAACCGCGCTCTTGCAACTCAAGCGCAAGCGCCATAAATGGATGAAGGTCGCCAAAAGATCCCCAGGTGGTAAAAACCACTCTTTTCTTTGTGCCAGACTTTGCCATCTACAAAACTTATTTCTCAGCAAACTGTGAGCAGCCCAACTTAGTTACGAGACGACGGATCCATATTTAAGTACGTCGAGGAGCGATATAATTCAGAGGTTTCGAACTTCGCACTTCGAGAAGTGGCATGTTACCTCAATCAATCAATCGTCCCACCAATACTTTCGTCAACCTTATTCTCATACTCCTTCGTTGGACCAACAAATCGTTTTGTTGAACTAAGAGGTGGCTCTTACTGAACTTGAAATCTATGGAGACTAAACTTGAGGAGTTGGATTTAGAGGCGGCGCTGGACTTTGTGGCAAGTTCAGTCAGCAACGCCGCCGCATTTTGGAACAGTGCTCAAGGGATCAAAAACAGCAGTTTCAACGGGTCCTGTTTGCACATGCTCTAGTCTTCGGGAGAGTTATTGAGCCGTCCTCTTCACTGGCAGTCGTGATGCAGCGGGCTTGGTGCCGGTGGGCCAGCGACACAGGGGATCGCACTTAGATATTCGTACATCGCCCGCAGATCATGGTCGGTCATGTTTTGAAGACTGTACCACGGCATTACCTGGAGAAGATCACCGTTGAACGGAAGCGGAACGCAGCCTGAATTTATCACCCCAACACAGGTCGGATGGAGATGATCCAGATCAACACCGGTTCTCATGATCAGAAGAAATTCCTCAAACGTTTCGCCCCCTAAAGGCAGTCCCGTTTTGTCAGGTGTCAAATTGCGGGCGATGATGCTCGCAGAAGGACCTGGCGCGACCGGACCGAAATTCCTGCCGCCGCCCAAGTACGTTGCTTGATTAATTATCTTCGACTCACCGAGGAACGGGTTTCCTCCTGCCACGAATTGGTTGTTACCCGGGCCGGGGTTGTGACAAATGTTGCAGTCGTAAGTTACGTTGACAAGGTAACTGCCTAAGCCCACGAGCGCGCGGTTTTTTCCTTTTAGGTTTAGGGTAACCGGTGCGTTGTCGAAGCCCACTTGAATTCTGCTATCTGAGTTTGAACTCTGTGCGTTTCCACGCGGATTGACCATTAGCGCTACAGTCAGGACGACGACAAGCGCTCCGACTATGAGGTGAATTCTTTTCATCTTGACCTCCTTTTCATCGTTTAGGGAATGGTTAACCACTACTGATTTGGCAACTCCTGTGTCAGAAGCTTATCGCCAACGCAGGATGTTGCTATCCTCCTGAATTGGAAGAACACTACCCATCGACATCGTGCGCACATTCAAGAACTTTCACGCAACACTAGGAACTGCATTCAAGATAGTCAGTGGCGAGTAGAAGTGGATGTATCAAATGTCAGAGTTCATCCACCCTCGTTACGCCGACACTGCAACCGAATGCTCGGCTCTCATTCCAGTCTCGTAACTTTAAGCCTGGGGTCAGTCAATGCTCTGTCCGAGGACGGGATTAGCCAGAGGCTGTTGGGGCCCTCCAGCTTTAATTCCCAGGTAATGGGTGCTGTGCTACTCATCACCTCGACGTTCTTTGCAACGATCGGGTGCAACATGAGCATCGAGCCCTTCACCTCGTAGGTGCCAGAGTTTGCAGCAAACGATCTCCACTGTTCGTATCGGGCAATCTTCTCGGGGTCGGTCAAGTTCGCAGAGTCTTTGGCTGGGGCAAAAGCGGGCCGTTCTTCCCTCACTACCAACAAGCTGTAATAACCCTTTGTGAGAATGATCAAACCAGGCTGGGGGTTTGTTATCGTAGTGCCTTTCTCAGCCGGATTCTTCGGAGGCACTAGCACCTCAGTGAGCTTCCAAACACCCTCAACCTGAGTCTTCGTATGACCCTGGACAGCGGAATTTTCCCACGCTACCAGACCTATCAAAAGCATCGAAACGACCAGCAGTTCGGCGAGCGACTTCCTGAAGTTGGACATGATTATTCTCCTTGTCAAAGCGCCTGTCGGCGCGGTTGATGGAGAGGGCCAGTCAGAGGGAGGAAGGTCGGGAGCGCTCGGTGCGCGCAGGCTCCGGGTGTACGGCCCAGCAGTGGTAGAAACCTATGGATGCGCGGACTCTATACCCACAGAATGTCGCAAGTCAACGCTTCGCAAAAAATGACATTGGCGTCCCGTACGGGAGTCGAACCGGTGTCGCCGCGGTAAAAGAAAAGCGTCTATTGTAATTCAAACGAAACTTCGCGGCATGGATAGCACTCTACCGCATTTGAAGGACTCTCGGGCACTCTTATTCGACATTAAATGGACGCGCCGAGTGGTCCATTGGCCTGGCAACCTGCGCAATCAATCTTGTTTTAGCAAACACAGGGCTCGCTCGAGTGTGGTCTTAAGGCGGTTGTTATCTGCAAGGATGCGACAAACTTGGACCAGCGTTTCGAGCTTACGGATTATTCGCAACGAGCTCTGCTGTTTTAGTAGTGTTCTTTTCGGCGGCCACCATGTTTGAGTAATCTGAGAAGTCCTGAAAATAGGCCGTCAAAAGTGAAAACTTTTATGAAAGTATAAACGCCTGTGCGATACCTGGCACATTTGCTTACCGACATCTTTGTATGAGAGGCAGTAGTAATGAACAGAAATGTCGTAATCTGTCCTGATCGATCTCTGATCGATAAGAAGCAAATATCCAATAGATTACGGCCATCGAGAGGTCAGGCACGGAAGATCTCACGGTTGCTGTTATCAAAGTTACCCGTGCGTGAAGTTCCGCGACAAAATTGTCAGCGGTTGACCCTAAATCGACAGTAATGTCGGTGTCGTTAGTCGAATATACAAAGTCCATCGAGTCTCTTTTCCTTCGAAATCCTCCACTTTTTCTGTTTTCAGGTCCGCTTATCAAGTTGGCACGCCGGTTGTTCTCTGTTTTTGCAACTCAATAGTTCGACGCATTCTCGATCAAGGTTTGAATGCAGAAGAGCCTTTTAGGAATCACGCAAAAGGAGACGAAAGGATGATCACAGAGCGAATCGCAAGATTGTTAACGCGCGGACAGCGAATTGAGAGCCCCTGGCAAGAAAGGCTCACTTGGTCACAAAAAATCTCGCGGCTGGGTAATCGCATGCGTGATCCGGAGTGGCGTCGTTACGGAAGATTGCTGCTGGCAGGCAAGCTGTTAGGTATCGGTCTCGTAAGTGGCTTGTTGGTTCTGACCCCAGAACTAATAGGCTGGACCACTTACGCCGCGGACGTCGATCTGAAGGGTAACGACATCGTTAATCCAATCAACACCCTTTGGGTTTTGCTCGCCGCTTTCCTCGTCTTTGGGATGCAGGTTGGCTTCACGATGCTCGAGGCTGGCTTCTGTCGCTCGCGCGAAACTGTCAACGTGCTCATGGAATGTATTGTCGATACATGTCTATGCGGTCTGTTGTTCTACGCGATTGGCTTTGCATTCATGTTTAGCCACGGCAACGGTTTCATTGGGTACCACTGGTTCCTCCTCCAGGGGGTGCCGGCCACTTATGAATCGACCGGCGTTGCGTTCCTGGCCTTCTGGCTATTTCAGTTTGCTTTCGCGGACACATGCTCAACGATTACTTCGGGAGCGATGATTGGCCGTACGAGTTTTGTTGGTGACTTGCTCTACAGCGTAGCCGTATCTGGTTTTATCTATCCGATCATAGGCCACTGGGCGTGGGGACCTGACGGTTTCCTCGCGACAATGGGAACGCCTGGAAACTTCCTTCCGTCATTAGGAATGGGTTTTCACGATTTCGCGGGTTCAACAGTAGTTCACACCATCGGTGGATTCATCGCTCTAGCTGGCGCCATCGTTCTCGGACCCAGAATCGGTCGCCAGTTCAAGCGCGATGGCGGCAGTCCGATGCTCCCCCACGATCTCGTGATCGCTGCAACGGGCGGATTAGTCCTCTGGTTTGGCTGGTACGGCTTTAATCCAGGCAGCACCTTGTCAGCGATGGACTTTGAAGGCATCGGCCGCGTCGCTACTAACACAACGCTTGCCGCGTGCTCCGCTGGCTTAATGGCCATGACTTACGGTTACGTGCTCATCAAAAAGTGGGACCTCGGCTACACAGTCAACGGCTTCTTAGCAGGTCTGGTTGCGATCACGTGCCCCTGTTACTGGGTAAGTCCAACGGGCTCGATCCTTCTCGGCGCGGTTGCCGGAGTTCTAGTGGTGTTAGGACTTGAACTTCTCGAGTGGCTGCGCATCGATGACCCAATCGGCGCGGTGCCCGTTCACGGGTTCTGCGGAATCTGGGGAACGCTTTCACTTGGCCTTTTCGCCTGTGGTAAGTACGGCGTTACCGGAGCTGTCGCTGCAGACAATTCTGCACCTTTGACGGGACTCTTCTATGGTGGCGGAACGACAGTTTTGAAGGCTCAGTTGATAGGAAGTGCGGTAGTTGCGATTGCAACCTTCACTATCTCATTTGCCGTGATGAACTTCATTAAAACGCTTGGCCTGCTTCGTGTTTCTGAAAATGGCGAAGTGTTTGGATTGGATTTGTACGAACACGGACTACCTGCTTATCCAGAGTATGTGCTCTCTATGTCAGCTCAACCAATGGGACTTATTACTGACGAGAAGAGTGAAGCTCCTGAACTTCAAACCCAAATCGATGTAACCAAACCCGAACCGGCATCATCGACGCCATAGCCCTGCTACCTGCGGCGGGCTCGTATCCTTCCTGAGTTCGCCGCATCACAAAAACCATATGGCCCATCCGTCCTGGCTTTGCGGGCGCGAGACAGATGAGCCACTGAGATCGTCCCTTTAGGGAACGATTACGGAGACAAATTACGTCATGTTATTTGTTAAATCAATCCGTGCGGTTCTGGTTGTTCTCAGCTTTCTTTTATTTAGTGTGGCCGCTGTGGCTCAGTCGACGCTTTTCAACATCCCGTCGACCGACGTGGTGGCTAAGAAGAAGGTTTACCTCGAATTTGATTTTGTTAGTCACTTTGAGAGCCATTCCGATGGAGGCTTTCAAGGGTACATTCCCCGAACAGTAGTCGGTATCGGGAAGAGAACTGAAGTAGGCGTAAACGTCGCATTTATTGATGCGTTTCTTCCCGATCAACCAGTCGAGATTCAGCCTAATGCCAAGTACCAGCTTTACCGGAATGAGGGCAAAGGTGTGACGGTAGCAGCGGGCGGCATTCTCTATGCACCAATCGCTCACCGGCAGGGAACTGACACATTTGGGATGCTCTATTCGGTCGTCAGCAAACAAGTAAAGGGTACGTACGGACCAAGAGTTACTGGAGGAGCGTATGGCCTGGTCGGGCGAGCGAGTGGAACCGGCACGGAGGCGGGTGGCATTGTCGGCTATGAACAACCTTTGATAACGGGGCGGGTTAGCTTCGTTGCTGATTGGTTCAGCGGTCGCAATCGTTTTGGATACGCAACTCCCGGATTTGCTATCACGGTGTCCAAGACTAGTTTGCTCTACGCCGGATATAGCATTGGCAACCAGGGTCGAAAGAACAACGCTCTTTTTGTCTATTACGGACTTACTTTTTAAATTGGGACTTACGTCGTGATTTTGATTTCGATGGATTCTTTTTCTGGCACCAGAAACTGGACAGTTTCAATGGTGATTTTCGCAACGCGGAAATGGTGAAGGCGTTTCTGAACTCCACTGAATATCGTTCCCGCTTTGGCCCACCATAGCTTAACTACGGTTGAGTGGATTGAAAGATCACGGCCTGTAGGGAGGCAGCGTGTTCTATTTTAATCGCCGGCGACCACCTCTAATTAATTAGGTAGGCCCACTCGCCGCACAAGCTCAATAAACCTCTGGTCCCCACGCAGGGGATCGAGAGTTGGATTCACCTGCAAGCTAACAATCTGCGGGTCATGTTCGTCATAGGCTTTGTTGAGCCACGCCAACGCTTCATCTTTCCACCTGAGCGCACCGTAAATCTCAGCCACCAAGTGCGGCGACAACCCGGGCCGTGCCGGCGTGTTTTCCTTATCCTCATCGTTCGCGAGTAGCTCATTAAGAAGCATTTTCGCCTTCGCTCGCTTGCCGGCTTTGGCGTAGGCATGCGCGATGAGAGCCTTTATTGACATCTCCACGGGAGCAACTCCTTTCGACAATTCCAGCACTCGTTCGTATTCGGCCATTGCGTTGTCGAATTGCCCGTGCTGAAGATAGACGTTGCCGAGCACGCTGTGAGCCGCGACAAAAGTCGAGTCCATCTCGATTATGTTCTGCAGTTCCTTGATCGCCCGTTCATAGTCGCGCGCCATATATGCCGTCAAGCCTAGCGTCATGTTCATTAGCAGCGAGAGCGGATCAAGCTCGACCGCTTTCCTGGCTTCAGCTGCAGCCTCAGCCTGACGGCCGATGTTTGCCAAATAAAGAGCGGACCAGTGATGCGCTTGCGCGTAATTTGGATTTAAGTCGATAGCTTCCCCGAAATCCTTTTCCGCTCCGACAAAGTCCCAGTCATAAATCCATCTAAAGAATCCGCGCGTTGCATGCGCTTCGCCCAGCGTCTCGTCCAACTCCAACGCACGGCTTACAGCCAGCTTTGCGTCCGCCGGTTGTTCGAGATAGTTGAAAGAATCGGCCAAAGCAGC
>DATIBX010000684.1:0-9456 GCA_035457105.1 Pyrinomonadaceae bacterium | reverse complement strand
GAATTGCCGTGGATCGATCCGGCCAGGTCTATTTCCTGGATACGGGCTCAGGTCTCTGGAGGATCGACACCCGCGGTAATCTCACCCATCTCTCAAAAACTCTCTTTCACTGGCTCGCGATCGACGGGAATGACAGGTTCGCGCACAGTCGTCTGCCCTCAGGCGCGCTCGGGGATATTTTGAGAGTAGGGACCAAGCCGACACTGTTGCTCTCAAGCGACTATCCTATAGCGATAGGCCAGGATGGAAATCTTTATTACCCATCGCGTGGCCCGGGAGGCGAGATGCGAATCATGCGTTTGCATCCTTCTGGAGCGACCTCGCTACTTACCATTCTTCCCGCAACTGCAGCCGGTCCGCTTCCTCACATCAATGGGCTCACGGTCGGTTCTGATAATTCCCTCTACTACACCGAGAGCAGCGCGATTCGCCGTATCAGCGCGCACGGTCAAGTCTCAACGGTTGCGACGGTTCGTGCCCTCGCCGATGGACCATCGATTCCCGGGACCGATCAACACCCCTATCTTCGTGGTCTCTCTGTTGACGCGAGTGGTGTGATCTACGTGGCAGACAGCGGGGACGCCCGCATGCTGAAGATCACACCCGACGGAACAGTGACCACACTTCTCCAGCTCCAAAGCCCGTGGTCGCCAACCGGGATCGCTCTCTTCGGCAGTGACGTATATGTGCTTGAGTTTCTGCATACGGCCAGGGACGTACGGCGAGACTGGATGCCCCGCGTCAGAAAGATTTCGTCGGACGGAAAGTCCTCAATCATCGCGACCGTCAATCGGATGCCGGGCGCACGTTGAAGGTATAATCCGGACAGTATTAAGCAAAGGTGAACAGACCGATTTGTAGCCGCAGCAAAAGAAGATACTCGCGGCACTAAGATCATAATTGAGGAATAACTTTATCCAATACAAGCAAGGTGACATCCTTCGCGAAGAGGTTGAGGCACTGGTTAATCCTGTTAACTGCGTCGGCGTAATGGGACGTGGACTCGCGCTTCAATTCAAAAATGTCTTTCCGGAAAATTTTAAGTCGTATGCTGCCGCGTGCGAGCGCAAAGAGGTGCAACCCGGGCGAATGCTCGTCTTCAACACGGGGCGCCCCACGAATCCGAAGTACATCATCAATTTCCCGACGAAGCGTCACTGGCGTGCAAAGAGCAGAACGGAGGACATAGATGCTGGTCTCGTTGCGCTGGTGAACGAGATTAGGTCGCGCAATATTCAGTCGATCGCAATTCCTCCTTTGGGTAGCGGATTGGGTGGTCTCGATTGGTCCAACGTGCGACCTCGGATTGAAAACAGTTTACGCGACCTAAGTAATGTGATGGTCGTGATCTTCGAGCCTCCGGAGTAATCTTCACGATTCAACCCGCTCGACCGATGTAACCCGATTCGGAACAATCTCATGCGCGACGTGTCGCACGCGAGTAATGTCGGACGGAACGGTCGTCAAAAGGACGCCGCTGTAAAATTTTCCTTTTCATACCACTGGCTTCAGCCATGTGGTATCTGAGTTTCAACCTAGTCCTGCTAGCAACTTTCCTTCGGACCACATACCACTGGCTTTAGCCATGTGGTATCTGAGTTTCAACCTAATTTGACGTTTGATAGTCGCGCAAGCTATCCACTTCGTAAGACAAGGCTAGGTAGAAACTGAGGGACCACGCTGCCGAAGCAGGTGGTATCGCGACAACCACAGGTGCTGCGGTGGGTTAGGTAGAAACTGAGGGACCACGCTGCTGAAGCAGGTGGTATCGCGACAACGGTTCGTGGATCTCTGCTGCTTACCGCATTGACGCAACCTCAAAAAACTTTGCGTCTGTGAAGTCGGTGTGCTTTAATCCGCGCCACTTGTATCAGTCATCGCCCAGATGAACCTCGGCAGAACGTACGTTCTCTGAGAACCCTTAACCCGACTAACCTTGGGGGTTCAAGAAAATGGAAACGAAATTTAAGTCGCTGTCCGTTACCGTTTGCCTATCAATTAAGTCGGAACCTCCGCGAAACATCTTAATTCTCCTTGTCTTGCTCCTGTGCAGCAGCACTCTTGTGTTCGCGCAATCACCCAGTTCGGACTACACCAATGATCTGCCGTCGGTTGAACGCGTGAAGGCTGAGATCAAGGGCTCGGATCCGACCGATACTCTCGCGCGACACGTGGCAGTTTTCACGTATCTGCAAACGTACATCGACCGCATCAAGTCAAACCGTAGTCAACGTGGCTCCTTCACGCCCGGCGAATCGAAAATGTGGAATGCCTATAGAAACGCGGCCTATCAGATATCGCAGGACTACGCGAAGACCCATACGCCCGCCGAAGCCCAGGCTTTCGAACGGCTCCATGGGTACTACACGATGAATGGCGCGTTCTATGACGACTGGTCCAAACGCCTTATCGGTCCGCAATCCGCGGCCGCTTACAAGAACGCGGAGGCGGGTCTCGCTGCTGCCGGTGAGAGGCGCTATCAGCAGGAGATGCAGCAATACAAGCAGGACCGAGCTGCACAGCAGGCCGCCGACAAACAGATTTTTGGCACTCAAGGTCTCTCTGACGATCCGACTGCTGTTGCCGCGCGCCGCTGCCTGGAACTCGGAGGCTCTACCTTGGGCTGCATGGGCAAGGGCCTGTCGGCCGGCATCATGGACTTAGCCGGCTTCGGTGCCGACGCCCAGGAATCTCTGATGGGACCAGGAAGAGCCGGTGTAGTCCTCAAAGGCGTGTATAAAAATCCCTCCACTGTTACTGCTCTCAACTTCGACGCCGCGAGTGTTTCCCTCAATGGCTGCGGTAAGCTCGCTGACGACGCGCACAACTACAGCATCGAAAAGCGGTCCGGATTGGTCCGGATCACGATCGACAATGAGCCGAGTCCCATCGTGCTGACCATGCGACCAGATGGTGGCCTCGTTGGACCAGGCATGATCGACGTCAAAGGTCGCATCATTGTTGGCTACTTCACTTCGACGCATTATGAAAACGGTGTAGCGACCGGAACCACTTCCACTCCCGACTACCGGCCCGCCATGGGGCGCTGCGTCGTTGGCTCGCTCGTGAAGCCGCCGAATCCCCCATCCATGCCTAGTGCTGCACAGTCTGCCAGCGACGGGAGTGCTATAGGCACGCTAACCGGCATGATCGGCTCTTTTGTTCCCGACGCCGGCGAGGTAGGCCTACGCATGACTGGCAAATACGGTGGTGGTAATTTGCTGCTCGACTTTAGCGGAAACTCGCTTGTCCTCGACTGCGGTCAGGCGCATGTTCGCCAGCCTTACACCGTCGAAAATACGTCCAACGCGCTGCTGGTCCATGTCCAAAACTCCGCGGGCCCTTTCACTCTCGCTGTGCAGCCTGACAATTCTCTGCGCGGAGCTGGCAGCACTACCGTTAACGGACGCCTTGTTGCGGGAATGAACGGCGACAATGTCACCTTCGCTCCGCACAGCGAAACCTGCGAGGTCGGCACAATCCGTCCCAAGACAGGTGCGACGCCGACAGCGTCCGTCGCCACAGCCCCGCCGGCGCCCGCTCCCGCTGCGCCGGCCGCTTCAGCGCCGGTTGTTTCAGCTCCGGCAGCTACAGGCGGCACAAGTATAAAGCTCACGATCATCTCGTCCTTTCCCGGTGGAGCAAACCCACTCGCAGGAGCGACGGTGGCGTTGATGAGCGAGCGCTTCGACACGTTGTTGCGCAAAGTCGGCGCGCCCATTGCTGCGGACGTTACACCCGGAAAGGCATTGCAAGCCTATGCCGCAAACTGCTTCCCGCCCAGGAGTTGCCCCGCGTATGCGACTGCGATGCATCCGTACTACGTGGTCAAAGGAAACTTCGACAGTACCGGTAGAGCCGTACTAACAGCGCAAGTTCCCGCCGGGACTTACTACGTCTTTTGTTCGGCGAAGGGGCCAAACGGCCCCTACGTTTGGGATGTATCCGCGCAACTGAAAGTCGGAGAAAACACGATTACCCTGACGGCAGGTAATGCCGAACTACTTCACTAACGGCGCCGGCGCACCACTCCGGTCACTTGAAGATTGCAGCATCGCGACAAAGCAGTGCAGTACAGCGAGCGAAGCGACCGGATGATCCCTGGATCAATTTTTGAGTGGACCATCCGTTCGCTTCGCTCGCGGTACCGTACTCATCGATACGATGGACCACGTGACTATTCTCTCTGACATACCACTGGCTTTAGCCATGTGGTTCCTGAGTTTCAACCTAGCCCCGCTAGCAACTATTCTTCGGCCCATACCACTGGCTTTAGCCACGTGGTTGCTGAATTTCAGCCTAATGTGACATTGGTGTTGGCGCGAACGTCCGTTTCGTAAGACAAGGCTAGTTAGAAACTGAGGGACCACGCTGCTGAAGCAGGTGGTTGGTATCGATTTTCAGGTGTCTAATCCTCTGACGCGCTCTGCCAAGTCAGCGGCAATTGCTGGTGGGTCCTCTTGGCCCGAAAAAGTTACTGGTTGGCCGATGATTACTGAGACCTCACCCGGCCTGGCAAAGTGTCTGGCCGCTTTCTTAAGTTCCCACAACCCGTCAATTCGTATCGGAACTACAGGCGCATCCAGTTTCTGAATTAGCAAACCCGTGCCCAGCAAGAAAGGATTCAGCGCTCCATGTTTCGTGCGCTGCCCTTCTGGAAATATGAGCAGACTAAATCCATGATCCATCGCATCGCCAGCAAACCGGAAGCTCTGTCGAAAGCCACTCTTTTGCGGTAGCGCGAAGACATTGAAGAAAAGAACGACCCCAAAATACTGAAGACGATTGAGCAAACGAGTTAACACTCGCGTTCCTGCTGGGGGGTGACGCCATTCTCGCAGTTGCTCTCCATCCATAGCGATAGCCATTTTCGTTCGGAATCTTCTCGGAAGGGCCAACAGGACTAACGCATGATCAGCCATCGTTACGTGGTTGCAGATGAAGACCAATGGACCTTTAATGTTTCGCAAATGTTTCTTGCCTCTGATTCTGGGCCAACCCATGACTCGCGTGATCGGGAGGACAATCAGGTAAAGCAGGACAATTCGCAGCCAATTCAAAGGCCCGCGCCGCTGCCATTTTGGATATGGATAAGGCAGCTCTTTTTCGTGCCCGCCTTCGCGAATCAGCTCTTCAACGTCCGCTAGTGTGGTAGAGTCGTGGAAAGCAACTTCATCGATATCCAATTGATAACGATCCTCGAGCGCACTCAACAACTCGACCCGGCCGAGCGAATCAAGTTTTAGATCCGCTCCGAGCTTTGCAGACGGATCAAATGTTGTTGATTCGCCCTTGCTGATGCGGGCGATAATCTCAACGAGGTCATTTGAGTGGTTGATTGCAGAACCAACGGCAGGGTCGGAGATCTCAGCCGCTTTGGCTAATTCGGCTCTCACGACTTCTCCGACAACTTGCTTTCGGATTTTTTGCGTTGGAGTTCGTGGAAAATCTTCGCTTGGCCAGATAAACCAGCGATGGATTTGTTGGTGGGCCGCCAGTAGCTCATTAACTCGGCTGATCGCAGCTTCCGCATTCGCGCCGATATCGCGCAGTATAAGAACAGCGAGCGGCTCCGGTCCGTGCGGACCTTCGAATTCTATGACTGTACCAGCTTTTATCTCAGCTTGCCGGCACAACATGAGTTCAAGATCTGCCGGGTAAATATTCACGCCCGCTGAGGTGACAATGACCTCTTTTTTCCGACCTTTGAAAAATAGTCTGCCTTCTTCTCCAATTTCGCCTACATCACCAGTGGGAAACCAGTCGCTCTTTGGTATTCGCGATTGGCCGTCTGCTTTCCAATATCCAGCCGAAACATTCTCGCCCCGCACCAGAATCTCTCCATCCTCGGCCAGTTTCACTTCCTGACCACGCAGTACTTTGCCGATCGAGCCGCGTCCCTGTTTGAATGGATGGTTAACACTTACGAGCGCCGCTGTCTCGGTCATCCCATACCCTTGAATGACGGCGAATCCTAGTCGTTGCCAAAACTCCTCGGTATCAGGATTGAGCGATGCGCCACCTGTGACGAAAGCCCAGAACTTCCACCCGAACATGTTATGAATCGTACGAAACTTCACCCATCGTCGCAGAAAATTTCGGCCCGCTGACGCGGCAAGTGCGCTGCGAAGTCCCGGAAGTTTTCCATGCGCTTCGGAGTCTCTCTCGATTTTCTCTCGGAGCGCATCGAGAATGCGCGGGACAGCGATGACCACCGAGATGTGTTCGCGTCTAATCGTTCCTATGATCTGTGATGGGCTTAGAGACTCTTGTAAGAAAACCTCGCCGCCGAGCAGTTGCGGCACAAAGATGCCCATGAATTGACCGAAGACATGGTTCAGCGGCAATAGATTGAGAAAACGAACCGGATGAAACAGTCGCTCCCACTTCAGATACCCCTTAATCTCGCGCTCGATTGGCATCAAATTCGCGATGAAATTACGGTGCGTAATACAAACGCCTTTTGGCTCCGCCGTTGTCCCGGAAGTAAAGACGATTTCTACGGTATCGTCAGAGTTGATATCCGTTGTGGAATAGGAGTTTGATGAGTGATGTGCGATCTGCGAGTTTAGATCATCAAGCTCCATTACCGGCAGAGGTTTTTCGACCAAGGCAGAAGTGACCGTGTCACAGAGTGCAAGCTTTGGTTCAACCTGCTTTTGAACTCGTTGAACGAATCCAAGCTCACTTTGCCGATCGAGAGGGACGACGATTACCCCGCGCAGCAAACATCCGAAGAAGACTGAAACCCATTCGGGACTATTACCGGCCCAGAGCAAAACGCGATCGCCTTTTGCAATCCTTCGGGCTTCCAATTCCCGGGCGAGCTGGAATGCGGTCTTTGCAATGTGACTGTACGACCATCGCCTGACTCGTAGTCCCTGGGTGTCTGCGAACGCAGCCTCATTGTCACGTGACAGAAAATCGTCGAGGTAACTCGCGAGGGTAGTGCGCATCAGTGTTGTATCCCGAATGGGTTCCCGTCTTCATAATTTACGTTATGAGTCTGCGCGAAACCAAAGGTTCAAGAGATCGCTCCTCATTTCGTCGGTCTTGCTGTTTTCGCTTCCGACAAGTTTATTACATGGACCATCCCAGCAGGTCGGAAGAGCGAACGTGCTCAACTCGACCAAAAACCGAAAGGTTGATATGCCAGAACGCACAGTAGAAGAGAGTGGCTTGCAGTCCCAAGATTTTTCCACCGCGAGAGCGCTGCCCTTAGTCGCCTGAGTGGAGATCAAGAATTTTCCAGATAGGCCAGTTGGAGCCAACGCTGGACTTCGGTGTCGACTTCACTCGGAGTGGTGAGCGCGATTTGAACACGCATGGTGTGGTGAATCCGCGAAAGTTCCAGTCGACCGCCAGGCTCGCACTTCTCCAGACGCAGTCCCAGGTCGACGCGCGTCTTTGCTGGCTGAACTCGTGCAAAAGTTCGTCGAGGCGCAACCAGCGAGACGTAAGTCTTCCGCGCCTGAATAATCAGTTCGCCACATCGCTCAGCTGCGAGAATGACAGCATCGTAAATCGGACGCAGTCTGGAACGATCGGCATACTGTCTGACAATCAATTCGTCAGCGGAAGCGAGTAGAAAATCCGGGTAGCCGAATCGTTCCATGACGAGGAGCGATTGAGCATATCCAGTCACGCCTTCTGTTGAGAGCCAATCGCGCAGGGCGTTCTCGTCGGCGATAGTCTCTTTCCGAACTCGTTCGTTCCACACGTCCAATCCTTCACTGGTTTGCTTTTCGAGCACGCGTACCCACATCTCTCGACTCTGCCGCCAATCACGAATAGTTGACATGTGATTGAATCTCCCTTCTCTGGGTTGAATAGTGAGACGTTGCCCCCTTAACCCTAACTCGCAGGTTCTCTTGGTACTCGCCGATTTCGGACGTAAGGAACATCAAAAACCCGCATAACTGTTTCCAACTGACGAACGCTCGTGATATTGATGTCCGAAAACGGCTACTGTCGTGATGAGAATTGGCGTATGTTCGCGCTTATGGCTAATGATCTGTTGCTTGATATTTGTGCGCTTGATCGCGCGCGCATCAGCAGAGACCCTCGTTTCGACGGTAAGTTCTTCATCGCCGTAAAAACGACTGGAATCTATTGCCGACCTATCTGTCCCTCCAGGACTTCTAACAGTCGGAATGTTAGGTATTACGCTACGGCGGCGGCGGCAGCCGAAGCAGGCTTTCGACCTTGCCTGCGATGCCGGCCGGAAGCGGCTCCCGGAACACCAGCATGGTTGGGAACCTCCGCCGTCGTCCGCCGAGGTTTGCGATTGATCGATGAAGGCATTCTTGATAACGCGTCGGTCGATGAGCTTGCCGGTATGTTGGGATTGGGCTCTCGTCATCTGCGGCGTCTATTCTTGCAACACGTCGGAGCGTCGCCAATCTCTTTTGCACAAACGAGGCGTCTTCAGTTTGCCAAGCGTTTGTTAGACGAGACTAATTTGCCGATCACAGAGATTGCATTAGCGGCAGGCTTCGGAAGTCTACGTCGCTTCAATTCCACGTTTCGGCAGACTTATGGGCGAGCACCTCGCGAGCTTCGTAAGAATCATGGCTTAGTCATCGCTGCGGAGGCTGGGGGAGAAGTAATTCTTAAACTCGCTTTTAGGCCTCCATATGATTGGGATCAAGTTCGAGATTTCTTAGCGGCCCACGCTATCCCCGGAGTCGAGAAGGTAGATGAACACGGGTATTCTCGAGCACTTAGAGTCGACAATGGTGCAGCGATCATTTGCGTCAGGCCACTTGCAGGCGAGTCTGCGTTAGAACTTCGGGTACGAGATGCAGAGCCCGCGGCTCTTTTTCAGATCTCTTCAGCGGCACGTCGTGTTTTTGATACTTCTGCTGATCCCGCGCGCACCATGCTCGCGTTCAATTCCGACCCTTTGCTTGGCCCACTCGTAACTCGACGTCCTGGCGTACGTATTCCTGGAGCTTGGGATCCATTCGAATGTGCGGTGTGCGCTATCCTGGGCCAGAACGGCAGCCGCGACTTTGCCCGCATACTTATCTCGCGTGTTGTGCAACGCGCGGGTCCTGTTATTAAGAATGCGGGAACGGAATTGACGAGCTTATTTCCGACCGCTACCGATTTGGCTCAGGCAGATCTCAGCGGGTTAGGTATTGCTAAGAGAGAGAGCATTGCGCTTCAAGGATTAGCTGCGGCGGTGATGCAAGGAGAGGTAGATTTTGGTGCGTCAACCGAACGCGTTATAGAGTCTTTGACCAAGTTGCGAGGCATTGGTCCATCCAATGCCGAATATATCTCTCTGCGCGCGCTGGGCGAGCCTGATGCTTTTCCCGCTGGTGATCCCGATTTGCGTGAATTAGCAGGTTTGCAAAACCGGGCAATTTCGATTCCTGAACTACAAGCGCGAGCCGAGTCGTGGCGTCCGTGGAGAGGTTATGCTGCGTTTCAACTATGGAGCGCTGCAGG